>JANREF010000310.1 GCA_030726195.1 Burkholderiaceae bacterium
CAGGCTCTTACACCTAGACACGCCTCAGTCGATTTAGACTGGGGCGTTTCTTATTTTTGGATCTGCCTTTTACATTGTCCCCGTCTCGTTTATGCGATGCGGGGATTTTTTATTGGTTGATCAATTGTTGTGTGGCTTGGTCCAAGCGCGCCGCGCCGGACGCACACAACTGTTGTGCGAGCCACAACGCAATAGCCTGCGGCGTTGCTTTCTCTGCGGTAGCGCTTGTTTGCTCCACGTGCGACGCCAATGTCGGTGCGATTAAGGTGAAGTAGGGCATGCGGCACAACCAGTTGGACGCGTTTGCGAGGGTGACCTGTTGGTGCTCAAGCAGGTGAAATTTCAATAGTACTTTGGCCGCGTACAGGCAATGGTTTATGGCGGGGGTGCCACGGCGCAGATAGGCAAGTCGGCTGCGCGCGCGGGCGATGGCCTCATTCACATCCATGAACGGTGCGCCGTGCCCAGGTATGACGACGCGTGGTGCCAGCGTTTCGCACAGGTCAAGGCTGTCGCCGACTGCGTCGAATGCATCCCGGCCTTCGAGTTCGGGAAAGACCACACCAAACCCGTTGTGCCACAGCGCATCGGCGGAAATCAAGGTTTTTGTCTCAGGTTCAAACAACATGACTGCGTCAGGGTCGTGTCCGGGCGCCGCGTGTATCTCCCAATCCTGCGCGCCCAAACGGATCGTAAACCCGGGTACGAGGGTATGAGTGAAAGCAAACCGATCACAGGACTGCCCCGTGGCCTTGAATGTGAGCGCGTCCTCATCCCACGCGCCAACCGCTTGGGCGTTGCCCGGTGGTATCCAAGTCGCAAGCAACGGGTGCTTCTTTTGCAGCGCGGCGTTGCCGCCGCAATGGTCGCTGTGCAAGTGGGTATTGAGCAGGGTGTCCAGAGGCTGCCCCATCAAGGCTGCGTCTACCAGCGCCAGTGTTTGTGCTGCATGGGCGACGTAGCCACTATCCACCAACGCGGCGTGAGAAGGGCCCCGCATGAGTATGTTGTTGCTGGATAGCCACCCACGCTCAAACACTTGGACGCCAGCTGGTAATGGGACGGCAGATTGCATGTCGCTATTGTCCAGCTGCCGAGCGCAAGCTCATGTCGTATGTGGAACAGCCCAAGTGGGTCGCAGTACGTCACAGCCACACGTACAACACGGCGGGAATCCAGATCTACCGGAAGGGATAAGGGAAAACCCTGATAATGGAGCGATGAAAACGGTATCCGTCACGAACCCGCTGGTGTCAACGTCTGCGCGCGTTGCCTTGTCGGCTGGGCGTGTCCGTCCTGCCGTGCGCATACGTCGACTCAAGCCGCGCCATGCCCCCGCGATGTTGACGCATTTGTTGGCTTTGCCAGAGCGTGATCGATACCTGCGCTTTGGATATCTGCCAACAGATGAGCAGATTGAGCGTTTCGTGGCCACGCTCAACCACAGCGAAAGCACGCTATTTGGTGTGTTCGACGAGCAGCTTACATTGGTGGGATTGGCCCAGCTGTCTTACATTGCAGAGCACCAACAGGCTCAAACCGCAGAGTTTGGGGTGAGCGTTGCTGCGGCTGCCCGCGGCTTGGGGTTGGGGCGTGCTTTGTTTCAGCGGTGTATCGCTCATGCCCGCAACCAAGGTGTGCGCCATCTGATCGTGTACGCGCTGAGCGAAAACGCGCGCATGCTGCACATGGCCAGACGCGCAGGTGCAACTGTGGAGCGAGACGGAGGCGAGAGCCTCGCGCGCATCACGCTGCCACCGCCTACATTCAAAGCGCTGGTGCTCACACAGCTGCTGGACCGAGTGGCACGGTTGGACTATCACATCAAGCGCTTGTGGCGCGCCTTAGGCGCCTTGAGCGCTTGAATGGCTAGAGGTACTGAGCGCAGTGGCGCGGACCTAGACAACCGAAGCCATTCACGCTGCAGAAACACAAGGGGTAAGCACGCTCATACCCTAGTGGTGCGCCCAACCATGCACATAGGGTATGCTTGCAGCAATAGCAACTACTGCCACATTACGTGACTGACCCATATCCTACGGGGCCGCATCGCGGCCAACCAGTTCTGCCCGCAGACAAGCCGGGCATACTCCAACGCATTGCGCAACTGCTACACCCCACACCAGAGGGTATAGACGGTCTACTAGAGCAACTCGCTCAGGCGCAGGCGACACAAATCATAGATGCAGAAGATCGGCGCATGCTCGAGGGTGTGCTGCGCATGAACGACATGACGGCGGGCGATGTCATGGTTGCAGCGCCGCGTATGGACACGCTAGATATCGATGCACCGGTGGACGATTTGTTTGCACAAATCATTGAAACAGCCCACTCGCGTTTCCCAGTGTTTGAAGACGAGCGCGACAACATCATTGGCATCTTGATGGCCAAGGACTTGCTCAAGCTCCAGCGCGCACCCGAGTTGAACCTACGCGCCTTGCTCAGGCCGCCGGTGTTTGTACCAGAGAGCAAACGTCTCAATGATTTGCTGCGCGACTTCCGAAACAACCGCAACCATTTGGCGGTGGTAATCGACGAATTCGGCAACGTAGCCGGCCTCATCACCATCGAAGATGTGTTGGAGGAAATCGTTGGTGAAATCGAAGACGAGTTTGACGAAGATGAGGACGCAGGCGACATCTATAGCCTGACCGACAAGACATGGCGTATCAACGGCGACACGGCCATCGCACGCATCAATGAAGCGTTTGCATTGGCGCTGCCAGAGCAAGACTTTGACACCATTGGCGGCTTGGTATCTCACGAGATGGGCCATGTGCCCAAGCGCGGCGAAGTCTTTGAAGACTTTGGCTTGCGCCTTGAGGTGATGCACGCCAAAGGTGGAGCAGTGCGGTGGTTCAAAGTGTCGCCCAGCCCACAAACCGTCAACCCAGTGGGCAACGACTAAGCCCGCGCGGCTGGGCAACGCCTCAACACGCCAAGGCCGATGACCCGCGACG
>JANREF010000311.1 GCA_030726195.1 Burkholderiaceae bacterium
GCGCTTTGTCATGTGATCGTGTCTTGGCCATGGTGCGGCCCCTGCTTCGGCTCATCATCTGGCTTACCCGCCAGGCTTTACGGCCGCAACGGTGTGACGCTGGAGGGGGCTTCCGCTTGCCGTGATCAAGGTGGTGCTGCGGTGTTGGGCATACGAGCGCGGCGCAGTTGTAACCATTGGCAGCGTCAGCACGAATGATTGAGGTCAGAAGGCATGGTTGCCTTCGTCAACTTAGGCGGTAGACCTTATGAAATTCTTGTCCCGTGCTCACGTATGTCGCTATGGTTGGGTGTTGGCCAGCTTGTTGGGGCTGTCCAGCCTTGGCATGGCGCAAACGTCGTGCAACTACGTCAGCCCAGACCACAAGCAGGCGTTGCTGGAGTTGTTCACCTCCGATGGCTGCGATTCCTGTCCGCCTGCCAACGCCATGGCTGCTAGGCTGCTGAAGGAAGACAAGTCGGTCATCCCGTTGTCTTACCACGTGACCTATTGGAATTACCTGGGGTGGCCTGACACGCATAGCCAGCCCGCGTTTGATGAGCGCCAGCGCACGTATGCACGCCTGTCACCGCGAGGCAGCGTGTACACCCCGGCTTTTTTTGTCAATGGGCAAGAGTGGGCCGATTGGTCCCGCAACCGAGGCCCGCTGGAGAGGGCCAAAAGCACCACAGCGCCAGTGCGTTTGTCGCTGACGCTGCAGCCCGCGTCTGATGGCGCGGTTGATGTGCACGTGCGCTTAGCGCCTGTGGCCGGTCAACCTGCAGTGGCGCTAGACAAGGCGCAGATCACCTTGCTGTTGGTGCAAGACGGCGTGGTGTCGCGGCCAACGGCAGGAGAGCTCAACGGCGTCACACTGCAGCACGAGCATGTGGTGCTGGCCACCCAGCAGTTGGATGCGCAAGCGGCCTTGCAGCGTGCTGTGTCGCTCCGTTTTGACTTGCCAGAATCGGGTCCCGATGAGCGCTGGGGTGTGGTGGCGTTTGTGCAGTCCAGCGACCTGCGCCAGGTGTACCAAAGCCTAGACGCTCCGCAATGTTTTTAAGCGCTCGCCTTCGGTTCAGTGCTGGGGTGGTGTGGGTGCTGGGCGTTGCCGCCATTGGCGCGCTGGCGTGGGTCTTCACCGCGTTTGAGTCGGGTGATGCTGCCCAAGAGTCCGCTTGGCGCGAGCCGCAGGACATTTTCATCACCACATCTGAGCAGGTGAGCGCTGATGAGGTGGTGTTTGAGTACGCCGTGCCGCCGGCGCATGCGTTGGAGCGCGCCAACTTTCGATTTCAAGCGCAGCCCGATGTCATCTCTGAGGTGATTTATCCGCCGGCCACGCTCAATACCAAGACAGGTCACGAGCAATACCTAGAGCGCGTGCGTATTCGTGTGTTGTTGGCAAAGGGTCAAGGCCGCACAGGTCACGTGACGGCCATTGCGCAAGGCTGTAACTTGGACCTGGACGTGTGCTACATCCCGTTTGCGCACCGCCACACGCTCCAATGGCCCTGACCGTCTTGCCGCCATGCCAGATCAAGCAACTGCCATAAGCGTCTACACGCGTTACCCCATCACAGCTTTGCGCATGATGTTGAGTGACGCTACCAGTAGCACCCAGAGTGTGATGTTCCGAAATACGGCTTGATCGACTTTGTTTTGCATGCGCGTGCCTATGACCAAGCCCGCGCATACAGGAATGAGCAGCACGATGGACAAGCCCAGCGCCTGCGGCGTCACCAAGCCTGAGTGGTGGTGGGCCACCCAAAACATGAGTGCGCCCAAGCCAAAGCTCACGCCTGCGATACGCACTTGCTCAGACTTCTCCGTACCAATCGCCAGCAAGTAAATGATGCTGGGTGGGCCCCAGGTGCCTGCAATGGCGCCAAAAAATCCCGCAACGCTGCCAGCTACAACCGCACCTATGGTGTGGTGCTGTGGTTTGAGTTGGAGGTGAAACCCCAGCAGCTGCACCACGCTGACGGTAAACACCACCGCACCCAGCAGCAAAAACAGCGACTGAAAAGCCAAGCCTTCAATCAGCTGCGCGCAGATGTAAATCATGGACAAGGTGGTGATGAGCAGCACCCTGTATTTGCGCGTGACAGCCCAAGCCGCGGCGGGGCCTTGGCGCAAGGCTTGCCAGGCGTTGGACACAAAAGTGGGGATGACAACGCTGGCAATGGACAAGCGCGGGTCAATGAAGGCGGTCATGCCAGAGACCATGATCAGCGGCATGGCAAAGCCCGTCATGCCCTTGGTGATGCCCGCGAATACGCACACGAGTGCAGCCCAAGCCCACAGTGCAGGTGAGAGCTCGGGCAGGGAGATGAAGGCAGCGGGTGAAATGATGAATCCTCAGTGGGGGCCAGATGTGCCGCAGGGGCGCGACAAGGCAACTTCGGATTCTAGGGTGTGTTTGTGACGGCTGCGTGCGTGGCGGTGCGCGCCAAATCAACACGGCGTGCACCTTCAAAGCGGTGTTGCCAATAGCGCTTGTTCATGCTTTCTATGCGCACGGCTGCGCCAGGCTTGGGCGCGTGCACAAATTTGCCCTCGCCCACGTAGATACCCACGTGGCTGAAGGCGCGTCGCAAGGTGTTGAAAAACACCAAGTCACCGGGGCGCAAATCGCTGTTGGCGATAGGGGTTGCGGCTGCGGCTTGCTCTGCGGCGCGTCGGGGCAGTAACACGCCTGAGGCCTGTGCGTAGACGGCTTGCACCAATCCGCTGCAGTCCAAACCTTCGTCGGTTTGGCTGCCACCCCACACGTAGGGCACACCAATGAGGCCCATGGCGTTGATGGCCAGCTGTGACGACACGGCGTTGGTGCGCTCACGCAAGCGGTCGATCTGTTTGACCAAGCCTTGCGACAACAAAAACTGTCCCAAGCCGTCATCTGCCTCCAGTGCGTTCTGGTTGGGCGCGGCCCATGCGCTGGTAGCACCCGCGCACAACAGCATCACCGCCACCACGTAGGGGCGCCAGCGTGTCCATGTTGCGGTGAGTGTCCAATGCGTGTGCATGGGCAGAGCATATCCGAAATTGCAGTGGTTGTAATATTTTATTTAATCAAATCAGGTATTTAAATTGTATTGTCAATGTTGATTGACGGCCTGAATGGTGTTGGAGGCGGTACCGTTACGTGTGTGTGCCACGCGCAGCCAAGTCGTCGACAATAGAGCCATTCGTTGTGGCCCCAACCCTCACAGCCCTCAGACCCACACCTACTGAAAGTTTGCCCAGTGTTATTAGATGTTCAACAGTGCCAACTGGTTTTAGTCGATTACCAAACACGCTTGATGCCCGCCATTCATGAGCATGCGCGCGTGCTGCACAAAGCCGCATTGCTGGCCGGTGTGGCCAAAGTGTTGGATGTGCCCACCTGGGCGACCACGCAGTCCAGCGAGAAGTTGGGCGCGGTGGTGCCTGAGTTGGGCGCGGTGGCCAACCGCGTGCTCGACAAGTGGTCGTTTGACGCCTGCCAAGACGGCTTGCTCGACCGCCTGATGCCCGCGGCGCCGGCGCACGACGCGCCTCGCGGTGGCAATGCGCGCAGCATGCCCAAGCACCTGCGCCAGGCCAAGGAAGCCGAGCCCGCGCCCAATCCGAGGCAAACCATCGTCCTAGCTGGCGTAGAGGCCCACGTGTGTTTGCTGCAAACAGCGCTGGGTTTGCTCGAGCAAGAGTTGGATGTCTGGGTGGTGAGCGACGCCAGCGGTTCACGCCGTGAGCGTGACTGTGACGCCGCTTTTGACCGTTTGGCGGGCAACGGCGTGGAATTGGTCAGTGCTGAAATGGTGGCATTCGAGTGGTTGGGCGCGGCCGATCACCCGCAGTTCGAGCAGGTGTTGGCACTCATCAAGCGCCATACGGTGTAAACCGCAGGCGTTGCAGGCAGCCGTCAGGCTGTCGCAAGCCTGTTATTCATAATTATGAATGCAGATTGCGACGCCGGGCGCAGTCAAGGCCTTACCACTTGCACAGCAGCGACAACTCAGGGACACACTTATGACACAGCGTTTTGACGCGGTTTACCGCCAGTCCATCGACCAGCCCAACGACTTTTGGCGCGAGCAAGCCCAATTGGTGGACTGGTTCAAGCCGTTTGACGAGGTGTGCGATTACGCGCAGCCGCCGTTCGCGAAATGGTTTGTGGGTGGGCAAACCAACCTGTGTCACAACGCTGTGGACCGTCATGCCGCTACGCGCGGTGGCGACAATGCGCTGATTTTCGTATCGACAGAAACCAACACCGAGATCACCTACAGCTTCAAGCAGTTGCTCGAGCAGGTGCAGGTCATGGCCGCCGTGCTCAAAGCCCAAGGGGTGAAGAAGGGCGATCGCGTCCTCATTTACATGCCCATGATTCCTGAGGCTGCGTTTGCCATGCTGGCGTGCGCGCGCATTGGTGCTATCCACTCGGTGGTGTTTGGCGGCTTTGCCAGCGTGAGCTTGGCCAGCCGCATTGACGACTGCACGCCCACCGTGGTGGTGAGCGCCGACGCTGGCTCACGCGGGGGCAAGATCGTGCCTTACAAGCCGCTGTTGGACGAGGCGCTGGCACTGGCTGCGCACAAGCCCGCAGGCGTGGTCATGGTCAACCGCGGCTTGGCACCCATGGCCTTGCAAGCGGGGCGCGATGTTGATTACGCCAGCGCAGCGGCCCAGCAGCAGGGCGTGCAAGTGCCTTGCGAGCCCATGGCCTCTACAGACCCCAGCTACATCTTGTACACCAGTGGCACCACGGGCAAACCTAAAGGTGTGCAGCGCGACACAGGCGGCTATGCCGTGGCCTTGGCTGCGAGCATGAAGCACATTTACATGGGCGAGCCCGGTGAGACTTACTTCTCAACCAGCGACATTGGCTGGGTCGTGGGCCACTCCTACATCGTCTACGGCCCGTTGATTGCGGGCATGGCGACCATCATGTATGAAGGCCTGCCGGTCAACCCCGACGCAGGTATTTGGTGGCAGTTGGTAGAGAAATACAAAGTCAGCGTCATGTTCAGTGCGCCAACGGCGGTGCGCGTGCTCAAGAAGTACGACCCGTCATTCATCAAGAACGCCGACTTGTCCAGCCTCAAGGCTTTGTTCTTGGCTGGCGAGCCGCTGGATGAGCCGACAGCCCAGTGGATTTCAGGTGAGCTGGGCAAGCCCATCATCGACAACTACTGGCAAACCGAAACAGGCTGGCCTATTTTGAGCTTGGCCAACGGCATTGAGCCTGCCAAGAGCAAGTTTGGTAGCCCCGGCGTGCCCATGTATGGCTACAACGTGCAAATCATCGACGAGAACACGGGCGAGAACCAAACACAGGCCAACCAAAAAGGCGTGGTGGCCATTGAGGGGCCGCTGCCGCCCGGGTGCATGCAAACAGTGTGGGGTGATGACAAGCGATTCATTGACACCTACTGGAGCAGCATTCCCGGACGCTTGGTGTACAGCACGTTCGACTGGGGTATTCGCGACGAAGACGGCTACTTCTTTATTTTGGGCCGCACCGACGATGTGATCAACGTTGCAGGCCACCGTTTGGGCACCCGCGAAATAGAAGAGAGTTTGTCCAGCCACAGCGCGGTGATGGAGGTGGCTGTGGTGGGCGTGGCCGACCAGCTCAAAGGGCAGGTTGCCATGGCGTTTGTCGTGCTCAAAGACGCGCCAGCCTACAGCACGCCTGAGGCGCAACTCAAGCTAGAGGGTGAGTTGATGAAGGTGGTGGACGGCCAGCTCGGCGCAGTGGCCAGGCCAGCGCGCGTGCGTTTTGTGCCCTTGCTGCCCAAAACGCGCAGCGGCAAGCTGTTGCGTCGCGCCATTCAGGCCGTGTGCGAGCAGCGCGACCCTGGCGACTTGACCACCATGGACGACCCCAGCGCCTTGTCCAATATCAAGGCATTGGTGCAAACCTAATCCTTCGCTGCGCGGCGCGGCGGCGATGGCGTTATAGCCAAAGACGCAGCGCCAGCCATAGGCCTCAACGCTGAATGGCGACAACGCTACAAATTACTAGTAATTTGTAGCGCTGGTTCTCTCGTGCGCTTGCTTGCGTGCGTGTCGGGAGTCTCAGCGGCACCCAGCAGGCTATGACCAAGCCACGTTCTAGGGCGGTAATGTGTTGCGTGTTGAGCTCGCGCTGGAGTCGCACTATGATGTGCGTACTTCAATATATTCGAGTTGGCGCATGAATGAACATAACCAAGCACCGTCAGATAACAGTGCAGCAGCAGGTGAGCTGCTCCCTGTAGACCAGGAACAGTGGAGCGTACAAAGCGCGCCCGGGGCTGGCCCCATCGTGGCGCAAGACGCACCGGATGGCGATCGGGTGTTCGAGCTCGCGGCGGAGTTGTTCAGCGTGCTGGCCACGCCCATGCGCCTGCGCATCTTGAGTGCGCTGTGCAATTGTGAGAAATCAGTCAGCCAGCTGCTCAAAGAAATCGACACCACCCAGCCCAATTTGTCGCAGCACTTGAATGTGCTGTACCGCTGCGGCGTACTGGCCAAACGCAAATTGGGCACGCAGGTGATTTACCGCGTTCAAAGCGAGCAGGCCGTGACCTTGTGCCGCTCGGTGTGCACGCAAATTGCCATTGACATGGATGAGCCGCAACATGGTGGCGCCGCGCAGCGGTTGGCGACCAAGCGCATGGGTTGAGCACGTCATGTTCAACCGTATAACGACGGCCTCGCCGTTTTCACCTTCATGTTTGCCGCCAGCCTCGTCACAGCGTTCAGGCTCACCCAGTGCGCTGTGGCGTTGTGGCCGGTTGGTGGTTGTGTTGGGGGGTGCGGCCCTGTTGACCGCCTGTGGCAACCCATTGGGGCGTGCTGGCATACACGTACCCATTGGTGGCATTGGCGGCGTGAGCATTGGCGTGAACACCAACGGCACACTGTCCGGCTCCGTGGGGGTAGGCACCAGTCGTGGCGGTGTATCGGTTGGGGCGAGCACCTCCGGGTCTACCGACATCAGCAAATAGATGTCTCGCCTCGTCGCCTGAGTCCAGCACAAGCCCTGCTGTTGGCATGCCAGTCGGCGCTGCGTCAGTGTGGGCCCATGTTGGCCCATGGTGGCCGATGTGGACTTAGAGCCCACCCACAAAGCCCTTGTGCGGTGTTGCAATGCCGCACCAATCGTGCACTTCATTTGCGCGATAGCGGTGTTATTGCACCAATGGCGTGCAAAAAACGCGTGCCGTGCGCCGAACGGTGGCACAATACCAGCTGCACACCGACCCTTCCTTGTCACCGTCGCATCCGCTAACCGGTTCAGCCGTGTCGCGGGAGGTTTTTTTACCCAACTAATGTTTTCTTCAGGAAAACGGAGGTCAGCGAAACAATGAGCGAGACCAATAGCGTCTACAAAGCCTTCAACGGCAACTCGTACCTTTTCGGCGGTAACGCACCGTACGTAGAGGAAATGTACGAGAACTATCTCAGCAATCCCACCACGGTCACAGATGAGTGGCGCAGCTATTTTGATGCGCTCCAAAACGTGCCAGCCGTTGACGGCAGCGACATGCGCGATTTACCGCATCAGCCCGTCATCAATGCTTTTGCCGCCATGGCCAAGCAGGGCACGACCAAAGTGGTGCAAAGCAACCCCGATTCCGAAATGGGGCGCAAGCGCGTTGCAGTCCAGCAGTTGATTGCGGCCTACCGCAACGTCGGTACCCGACATGCGGACCTCGACCCACTCAAGCATCAAATACGCGAGAACATCCCAGAGCTGGATCCCGCGTTTTACGGCTTGACAGACGCCGACCAAGAAACCATTTTCAACACCAGCAACACGTTCTTCGGTAAAGAGACGATGTCGCTGCGTGACCTGCTCAACGCTTTGCGTGAAACCTACTGTGGCACGCTGGGCGCTGAGTACATGTACATGACCGACCAGACGCAAAAGCGCTGGTGGCAACAAAAGCTGGAGAGCATTCGCTCAAAGGCCACGCTCACAGCCGAGCAAAAAACCCACGTGTTGGGACGCTTGACGGCTGCTGAAGGCTTGGAGCGCTTTTTGCACACCAAGTACGTAGGCCAAAAGCGCTTCTCACTCGAAGGCGGCGAGAGTTTCATCGCAGCCATGGACGAGTTGATCATGCGCGCGGGTGAAAAAGGCGTTCAAGAAATTGTGATTGGCATGGCCCACCGTGGCCGTTTGAACGTGCTGGTCAACACCTTGGGCAAAATGCCCAAGAACTTGTTCGCTGAGTTCGACCACACCGCGCCAGAAGACTTGCCCAGTGGTGACGTGAAGTACCACCAAGGCTTCTCCAGTGACGTGCCAACACCGGGCGGCCCAGTGCACTTGACCCTGGCGTTCAATCCCTCGCACTTGGAAATCGTCAACCCCGTGGTTGAGGGTTCTGTGCGCGCGCGCATGGACAGGCGCCACGACCCCAAAGGCTTGGAAGTGCTGCCCGTGTTGGTGCACGGTGACGCGGCATTTGCTGGTCAAGGCGTGGTGATGGAAACCTTGGCCTTGGCCGAGACCCGTGGCTACTCAACCGGCGGCACGGTGCACTTGGTGATCAACAACCAAATTGGTTTCACCACCAGCGACCCGCGCGACAGCCGCTCGACCATTTACTGTACCGACGTGGTGAAAATGGTGGAGTCACCTGTTTTGCACGTCAATGCGGACGACCCCGAAGCCGTGGTGCTGGCCACACGCCTTGCGCTGGAATACCGCATGGAGTTCCAAAAAGACGTGGTGGTCGATATCGTGTGCTACCGCAAGCTGGGTCACAACGAGCAGGACACACCGTCCATCACGCAGCCCTTGATGTACAAACGCGTGGGTGAGCATCCCGGTACGCGCAAGCTGTACGCAGACAAGTTGGCCGCGCAAGGCCTGGGCGACACTTTGGGCGACGACTTGGCCAAGAGCTACCGGGCTGCGTTGGACGAAGGTCGCCACACGGTAGACCCCGTACTGACCAACTTCAAAAGCAAGTTCGCTGTGGACTGGGCACCCTACTTGGGCAAGGCTTGGACGGATGCGGGCGACACCGCCATTCCGCAGTCGGAGTGGACACGCTTGGCCGACCGTCTCACGACCATGCCCGAGAACTTTGCCGTACACCCCCTGGTGCAAAAGGTCTACCGCGACCGCGCGGCCATGGGCCGAGGCGAGATCCCTGTGGACTGGGGCATGGGCGAGCACATGGCTTTTGCGTCTTTGGTGGCCAGTGGCTACCCAGTGCGTCTGTCAGGCGAAGACTGTGGTCGTGGCACGTTCACGCACCGTCACTCTGTCATTCACGATCAAGAGCGCAAGCGCTACGACGAGGGCTACCACATCCCCTTGCAAAACGTCTCCGATAACCAAGCACCGTTTGTTGTGATCGATTCGATTTTGTCGGAAGAGGCTGTGCTGGGCTTTGAGTACGGCTACGCATCGAACGACCCCAACACATTGGTGATTTGGGAAGCGCAGTTCGGCGACTTCGTCAACGGCGCGCAAGTTGTGATCGACCAGTTCATCGCCTCTGGCGAAGTGAAGTGGGGCCGTGTGAATGGCATCACCTTGATGCTGCCGCACGGTTACGAAGGCCAAGGCCCAGAGCACTCATCGGCGCGTTTGGAGCGCTTCATGCAGTTGGCGGCTGACACCAACATCCAAGTGGTTCAGCCCACAACTGCGAGCCAGATTTTCCACGTGTTGCGTCGCCAAATGGTGCGCAACTTGCGCAAGCCGTTGATCATCATGACGCCCAAGAGTTTGTTGCGTGCCAAAGACGCGACTTCGCCGTTGTCTGAGTTCACCCAAGGCAGTTTCCAAACCGTCATTCCCGAGAACAACGAAGCGATCAACAAGGCTGCGGCCAAGGTGAAGCGCGTGATTGCCTGCTCAGGCAAGGTCTACTACGACTTGGTTAAAAAGCGTGAAGAAGCGGGCATCAAAGATGCTGTGATTTTGCGTGTTGAGCAACTGTACCCATTCCCACACAAAGCCTTTGCGGCAGAGCTCAAGAAGTACCCCAATGTCACCGACATTGTGTGGTGCCAGGATGAGCCGCAAAACCAAGGCGCGTGGTTCTTTGTGCAGCATTACCTGCACGAAAACATGCGCGATGGGCAAAAGCTGGGCTACGCAGGGCGCGCAGCGTCTGCCTCACCAGCCGTGGGTTACGCACACTTGCACCAAGAGCAACAAAAGGCCCTCGTTGAGGCCGCTTTTGCCAAGCTCAAGGGCTTTGTGCTTACCAAGTAAAGAACGCATCAACACAGCAACATTGATACAAACGCACGTCTGACACAGCCGCATACGGCGCGACGTGCGTTTGCTCACAACGCAAAGCATTGCAAGGAATCAAGAAAATGGCAATCGTAGAAGTCAAGGTCCCACAGCTGTCGGAGTCTGTAGAAGAAGCCACGCTGATGACCTGGAAGAAAAAAGCCGGTGACGTGGTTATCGCCGACGAAATTTTGATCGAAGTTGAAACCGACAAAGTCGTGTTGGAAGTGCCCGCGCCAGCGTCTGGTGTGTTGGCTGAGATCGTGCAGGGCGACGGCGCAACCGTGGGGTCTGACCAAGTATTGGCCCGCATTGATACCGACGGCAAAGGTGCGGCAGCTGCACCCGCAGCACCCGCCGCAGCGCCCGCATCAGCTGCGGCTGCAGCGCCTGCGGCATCGGCTAAAAACATGTCTGGTGTGGCGTCTCCCGCTGCGGCCAAACACATGGCCGACAACGGCATGGCGCCGGGCTCTGTGTCTGGTACGGGTAAAGATGGCCGCGTGACCAAGGGTGACGTGCTCGCAGCCGCCACCAAACCCGCACCGGTCGCCACCAGCGCCGTGGCCATTCCAACTGGTGTGCCGACCAAGGTGTTGCAGCAAGTGGCAACCATGGCCCCCGACTTGGGCGACCGCCCAGAGCAGCGCGTACCCATGAGCCGTTTGCGTGCACGTGTGGCCGAGCGCTTGCTGCAGTCACAAGCCACCAATGCGATTCTGACCACGTTCAACGAAGTCAACATGGCCCCCGTCATGGAGCTGCGTAAGAAGTACCAAGACAAGTTCGAAAAAGAGCATGGCGTGCGTTTGGGCTTCATGAGCTTTTTCGTGAAGGCCGCAGTGGCAGCGCTCAAGCGTTACCCCGTGCTCAACGCATCGGTGGACGGCAACGACATCGTCTACCACGGCTACTTCGACATTGGTATCGCTGTGGGTTCGCCTCGTGGTTTGGTGGTGCCGATTTTGCGCAACGCCGATCAAATGAGCTTTGCTGACATTGAGATGAAAATTGCCGAGTACGGCAACAAAGCCAAAGAAGGCAAGTTGGGTCTGGAAGAAATGACAGGCGGCACCTTCTCTATCTCCAACGGCGGTGTGTTCGGCTCGATGTTGTCCACCCCCATCATCAACCCACCACAGTCCGCGATTCTGGGCGTGCACGCCACCAAAGATCGCGCCATGGTGGAAAACGGCCAAGTGGTGGTGCGTCCCATCAACTACCTGGCCATGAGCTACGACCACCGCATCATTGATGGACGCGAGGCCGTATTGGGCCTGGTGACCATGAAAGAGGCACTGGAAGATCCGTCACGTTTGTTGTTCGGCATCTGATCGGCCTGCGGTTGGCCACTTCGGTGGCTTGTAGGCCAGCGTGGCGCCTTGGTGCGCCGCGCTCGGCCGTTTGAAGCGCTGCGAAGCGCCCTGAGCTGTGTTGCACAGCTCCTTTTTTCTGAGGATTTGTCATGTCCCAAGCTTTTGATATCGCCGTAATCGGCGCTGGCCCTGGCGGCTATGTGGCGGCCATTCGGGCTGCGCAACTGGGTTTTAAGGTTGCCTGTATCGATGAGTGGAGCAATGCCGCAGGCGGTGCAGCACCCGGCGGCACTTGCACCAACGTGGGTTGCATTCCGTCTAAGGCGCTGTTGCAGTCGTCGGAGCATTACGAACAAGCCGCGCACCACTTTGCCGAGCATGGCATCGGCGTGAAGGGCTTGTCCATGGATGTGGGCACCATGATTGCGCGCAAAGATGAAGTCGTGAAGCAAAACAACGACGGTATTTTGTACTTGTTTAAAAAGAACAAGATCACCTTTTTCCACGGCCGCGGCAGCTTTGTGTCCAGCAACGACGAGGGTTTTGAGCTGGCTGTCACGGGTAAAAAGCCTGAGAGCATCACAGCTCGTCAAGTGATTGTGGCCACTGGTTCCAGTGCGCGCGCATTGCCAGGCGTGCCTTTCGACGAGGTCAACGTGTTGTCCAACGACGGCGCGTTGCGTGTGGGCGCGACCCCCAAAACGCTGGGCGTCATTGGTTCGGGCGTGATTGGCTTGGAGATGGGCTCGGTGTGGCGTCGCTTGGGTGCGGACGTCACCATACTAGAGGGCCTGCCCACGTTCTTGGGCGCGGTCGACCAGCACATTGCCAAAGAAGCGCACAAGGCGTTCACCAAGCAAGGCCTGAAAATCGAGTTGGGCGTGAAGGTGGGTGAGATCAAGAGCACCAAGAAAAACGTCAGCATCGCCTACACGAATGCCAAAGGCGAAGCGCAAACGCTGGTGGTGGATAAGCTCATCGTCTCTGTGGGCCGTGTGCCCAACACCACAGGTCTTAACGCTGAAGCGATTGGTATCAAGCTCGACGAGCGCGGTGCCATTGAGGTCGACGACAAGTGCCGCACCAACGTGGCGGGTGTGTGGGCCGTGGGTGATGTGGTGCGTGGCCCCATGTTGGCGCACAAAGCCGAAGAAGAGGGCGTTGCCGTGGCCGAGCGCATCGCCGGGCAGCACGGACATGTGGACTTCGACTTGGTGCCGTGGGTGATTTACACCAGCCCAGAGATTGCATGGGTTGGCAAGACCGAGCAGCAGCTCAAAGAGTCTGGCCGTGCCTTCAAGGCTGGCAGCTTCCCATTCTTGGCCAATGGCCGTGCACGCGCTTTAGGCGACACGACAGGCATGGTCAAAATGCTGGCCGACGCCGAGACCGACGAAATTTTGGGCGTGCACATCGTGGGCCCTATGGCCAGCGAGTTGATTTCAGAGGCTTGTGTGGCCATGGCTTTCAAGGCCAGCAGCGAAGATATTGCGCGCATTTGCCACGCACACCCATCGTTGTCTGAGTCGACCAAGGAAGCTGCATTGGCAGTGGACAAGCGAACGCTCAACTTCTAAACCGTTGCGCTTTGCAGGCACCGCAACCGTTGATGCCCTATCGGCCTCAACGGTTGTTGTGTTTTGGGGCGCAGCCTGGCGCGAAAACGCAAGACAATCAACACTCATGACGACCAACGCTCCCACCAACGCCCCTATCACCGCTTCTACCAACGCTTCTACCAACGCCCCCGCAGCCGCACCTTTCACCGGTGTGCCTGCTGCCACGTGTGCAGCACCTGCAGCTGCGTCCACCTCGCCATTGATTGATGCAGGTGAGGGTGGTGTAACCCAGGCCTACCGCCAGGCCTTGGCTGAGCGTGGCTATGTGGCTGATGAGGCGCAACTGCTGGCCATACAGGCCTTGCAGCGCTGCGCCGATGAGTGGGCGGCCTACAAGCAGCAGCGCTCCAACGCGTTTAAAAAGCTGTTCAAGCGCCCAGCCATTCCGCGTGGCGTGTACATGTTTGGTGGTGTTGGGCGCGGCAAAAGCTTTTTGATGGATTGCTTTTTTCAAGCCGTGCCCATTGAGCGCAAAACGCGCTTGCACTTTCACGAGTTCATGCGCGAAGTGCACCGCGAGTTGCGGGAGTTGCAAGGCACGGTCAACCCCTTGGACGAGTTGGGCAAGCGCATGGCCAAGCGCTTCAAGCTGATTTGCTTTGACGAATTTCACGTGGCCGACGTGACCGATGCCATGATTTTGCACAGGCTCTTAGATGCCTTGTTTGCCAATGGCGTTGGGTTTGTCACCACCTCTAACTTCAAGCCCGACGATTTGTACCCCAATGGCTTGCACCGCGACCGCATATTGCCTGCGATTGCGCTGCTCAATGCCAAGCTTGAGGTGCTCAATGTGGACGCGGGCACGGACTACCGCAGCCGTACCTTGGCCATGCTCGATGTGTACCACCAGCCGTTGGGCGAGCAGGCGCAGGCGGCCATGGAGGAGGCGTTCAACAAGTTGGCCGAGACACACGATGAGACGCCCAGCGTGCACATCGAGTCGCGCACCATTGAGGCCAAGCGCAAAGCGGGCGGCCTGATTTGGTTTGAGTTCAGGGCCTTGTGTGGCGGACCACGTTCGCAGAACGATTACTTGGAAATTGCCACTCAATTTCATACGGTCTTGCTCAGCAACGTGCCCAAGATGGAGGTGCGCAACGCCAGTGAGGCCAGGCGATTCACCTGGCTCATCGATGTGTTGTACGACCGGCGTGTCAAGCTCATCATGTCGGCCGCTGTTGGCCCTGAGTTGCTGTACCTCGAGGGGCCCATGGCCCATGAGTTTGTGCGCACGGTCTCGCGCCTCAACGAGATGCAGTCCAACGAGTTTTTGTTGGAAGCCAAGCGCTCCATTGATACGAGCATCACGTGAGCGATAGGCCATCAGCGCGCGGTAACGACAGCGCCTGGCTGGGGCGCGTGGCCAAGGTGTTTGAGGTCGGTGGCGAGTTGTCCAAAGCCAACGTCCATTTCAGACCTAGGCAAGGCCAGCAACGCATGGCAGCCTTGGTCGCGCAGACCATTGAAGACGAAACCGCGTTGGTCGTGGAAGCGGGTACGGGCACGGGCAAAACCTATGCGTATCTTGCACCGGCTTTGCTCAGTGGCAAACGTGTCTTGGTGTCCACCGCCACCAAGGCCTTGCAGGATCAATTGTTTCTGCGCGATTTGCCTCGCTTGATCCAGCTGCTGGGCACACCCATTCGTGTGGCCTTGCTCAAAGGGCGAAACAATTATTTGTGCACCCACAGGCTCAACACGCACCTGCACAGTGGCGCTGTGGCTGACCGGTTCACCAGCAACGCCTTGCAAAAAGTGCAGCGCTGGGCCGTCACATCGCGCAGCGGTGATTTGTCTGACATGCCCGGCTTGGACCAGCGCTCCAGCGTGGTGCCACTGATCACCTCGAACCGCGACAACTGTTTGGGCAGTCAATGCCCAGACTTCAAAACCTGTCACTTACAAGCAGCCAGACGCGATGCACTGGCGGCCGACCTGGTCGTGGTCAACCACCATTTGTTCTTTGCAGACCAGGCTGTGCGTGAGTCGGGTATGGCGGAGTTGTTGCCAAGTGTGGATGTGGTCATTTTTGACGAGGCCCACCAACTCAACGAAATTGGGGTGCTGTTTTTGGGCACGCAGCTGTCGTCGCCGCAGTTGTTGGATTTCAACCGCGACGTATTGGCCGCAGGCTTGCAACACGCGCGTGGTTTGTGCGACTGGTCTCAGCGCTGCAGCGCGCTGGAGCGGGCCATACGTGACTTGCGTTTGTGCTTGCCCAGCACAC
>JANREF010000312.1 GCA_030726195.1 Burkholderiaceae bacterium
TTTTACGAGCCTGGTTTTCTGTTAATCCGTAGGTCACTGGTTCGAGCCCAGTTCGGGGAGCCAAAAGATAAGGCTTCAAGCCCTATAAAAAAACCCAGAAGCTGTACAGCAACTGGGTTTTTTTTCGTCTGTACATGTTGGCAGCGGGCAAAAGAAAAGCCCAGACACCTATCGGTGTCCGGGCTTGTTCAGTGAGGCCAGCGCGATGCGAGTCGGCTCAGACCTGGGCTTAGTCTGTGGTGGACTCTTCGGCCTTGGCAGACTTGCCTTTTTTCTCGTTGGGAACGATGTCCAACAGCACTTCGTCTTTCTCGTCCAGGTCCACGCTCAGACGACCGCCATCCACCAAACGGCCAAACAGCAGTTCGTCGGCCAAGGCTTTGCGGATCATGTCTTGGATGAGACGCTGCATGGGGCGTGCGCCCATGAGTGGGTCGAAGCCTTTTTTGGCCAAGTGCTTGCGAACGGTGTCGGTGAAGGTCACTTCCACTTTCTTTTCGCCCAATTGGGTTTCAAGCTCGAGCAAGAACTTGTCAACCACGCGCAAGATGACGTTTTCGTCCAGCGCCTTGAAGTTGACGATGGCATCCAATCGATTGCGGAACTCAGGGGTGAACAGGCGCTTGATGTCGCCCATTTCGTCACCGCTTTGACGCGAGGTGGTGAAGCCAATGGTGGACTTGCTCATGGTCTCGGCGCCCGCGTTGGTGGTCATGATGATGATCACGTTGCGGAAATCGGCCTTGCGTCCGTTGTTGTCGGTGAGCGTGCCGTGGTCCATGACCTGCAGCAGCACGTTGAACACGTCAGGGTGCGCCTTTTCAATTTCATCCAGCAGCAGCACACAATGCGGCTTTTTGGTGATGGCCTCGGTGAGCAGGCCACCTTGGTCAAAGCCCACGTAGCCTGGAGGCGCGCCAATGAGGCGACTCACGGCGTGGCGCTCCATGTATTCGCTCATGTCAAAGCGAATGAGCTCAATGCCCATGATGTAGGCCAGCTGCTTGGCCGCTTCAGTTTTGCCCACACCTGTGGGGCCGCTGAACAGGAAGGAGCCAATAGGCTTGTCGACCTTGCCCAAACCGGAGCGCGCCATTTTCACGCTGGAGGCCAAGGCTTCCAATGCTTTGTCTTGAACAAACACCACGCTCTTGAGGTCGCGCTCAAGGGTTTTGAGCTTGCCTTTGTCGTCATTGGAGACGTTGGCTGGCGGGATGCGCGCAATTTTGGCCACGATGTCTTCAATCTCGGCCTTGCTGATGGTTTTCTTGCGCTTGCTCGGCGCCAAGATGCGCTGCGCGGCACCAGCCTCGTCGATCACGTCGATGGCCTTGTCAGGCAATTGGCGGTCGTTGATGTATTTGGCACTGAGCTCAGCAGCTGCTTGCAACGCGGCCACGGCGTACTTGACGTTGTGGTGCTCTTCAAAGCGCGACTTGAGGCCTTTGAGGATGTCCACGGTCTCTGACACGCTGGGCTCGACCACATCTACCTTTTGGAAGCGACGTGACAGGGCCGCGTCCTTCTCAAAAATACCGCGGTACTCGGTGAACGTGGTTGCACCAATGCACTTGAGCTGGCCACTGGACAGCGCGGGCTTGAGCAGATTGGACGCATCCAGCGTGCCGCCTGAGGCTGCACCCGCACCGATGAGGGTGTGAATTTCGTCTATGAACAGCACGGCATTGGGCTTGTCTTTGAGGGCTTTGAGCACACCTTTGAGGCGCTGCTCGAAGTCACCACGGTACTTGGTACCGGCTAGCAATGCGCCCATGTCCAGTGAGTAGACATTCGCCTCGGCCAGCACTTCGGGCACCGCGCCCTCGGTGATGCGCCAGGCCAAGCCCTCGGCAATCGCGGTTTTACCCACGCCCGCCTCACCCACCAACAGTGGGTTGTTTTTGCGGCGGCGGCACAAGATTTGGATGGTGCGCTCCACCTCGTATTCGCGGCCAATCAGCGGGTCGATTTTGCCCTCTTTGGCCTGCTGGTTGAGGTTGACGGTGAACTGCTCTAGTGGAGACTGCTTTTCACTGCGCTCGCCGCTGGCGGGCTGTGGTGCTTCTTCACCGGCGGCCTCGCCTTCGGCTTTGCCGGTCTCGGGTGGGTCACTCTTGCGAATGCCATGGGCGATGAAGTTCACCACGTCCAAACGGGTCACGCCTTGCTGGTGCAAGTAGTAGACAGCGTGCGAGTCTTTCTCGCCAAAAATAGCCACGAGCACATTGGCGCCTGTGACTTCTTTTTTACCGCTGCCTGTGCTTTGCACATGCATGATGGCGCGTTGAATGACGCGCTGAAAACCCAGCGTCGGCTGGGTGTCTACATCGTCGGTGCCGGCAACTTGCGGCGTGTTGTCTTTAATGAACTTGGTCAACGACTTGCGTAAATCGTCGATGTTGGCTGAACACGCTTTGAGCACCTCAGAGGCACTGGGGTTGTCTAGCAAAGCCAGCAACAGGTGTTCTACGGTGATGAATTCGTGGCGTTGCTGTCTGGCCTCTACGAAGGCCATGTGCAAGCTAACTTCAAGTTCTTGAGCGATCATTTGAATTCCTCACGGCTGCGTTCATGGTGGTACCACTGTACGCGAGATTGATAGGCTACGTTTGCTTGTAGATGACAGGTGGGGTGCATTGAAGGGATTTCAACTGCACCGGCTTAGGAGACTGGGTTTCGGCTAGGTTCGGCCTTGGTTCAAGGCTTGAAGGCCGAATGAATCAAGACCACAAAAAGACAACAAAGAGACCACGGCACGACGATAACAAGCCCATTCGTTGGTCCAAGCTGCGGCCCAAGCTGCTGGACAAGCTGCCGGCTAACAGCAGGCAACAGCAAGCCAGCGCAGCGGTTTAGGCCTCAGGCGCGGGCTCGGCCACACATTGCAGCGGATGGCCTGCCTCGCGCGACTGGGCAGACACCTGCTCCACCTTGGTATTGGCAATGTCGCGCG
>JANREF010000313.1 GCA_030726195.1 Burkholderiaceae bacterium
CACTCCACGCCTGCGTGTACTGCTGGGCCTCGGCTTTGGCTTGCACGGCCTCTACGCCGTCGCGTGCCTTCACAGCCAAGACCTTGATCACCACAAATGCCTGGTCGCCTAAATCGACGCTGGTGTAAGCAGGCAGGCTGTCCGATGGCGCACGCAAGGCGGCTGCCACCAAAGTGGGTGCCAAGACGCCGCCTTGGTCACGCGACACCGTGACTGCTGCGTCAAAGTTGGCGCTGGTCGCCTCACCTTTGGTCCATGCGGCCAATGCCGCTTGACCTGCAGCGCGAGCCATGTCGGCGCTGCGCTGCGCAACCAACACATCTTTCACTTGCGCACGCACCTCATCGAAGGCCTTGGTGTGCGCGGGCATATGCTGCACCACGCGGGCAGAGACCAAACGCTGGCCACCAATGTCGATGGCAGCTGTATTGAGCTTGCGCTCTAGGGCCTCAGGCGTGAACAGCGGCGCAAGCAGTTGCGGGCTGGACAGCACACTGTCTGGGCCTTGGTTGGCGCGCGTCACGCCAGTGGCGCTTTGTACGCTTAAACCCAAGGCCTTGGCGGCAGGCTCAAGGCTATCGGCTTGCTCGTACACCAAGTTGCTGAATCGCTCTGCAGCTTCCGCAAACTGCTTGCGCGCCCCCTCTGCGCGCAAGTTGCGCTCCAGCTCTGGGCGCATCTCTTCGAAGGACTTCACGGCTGGAGCCTTGATAGCCGTCAGTTTGATGATGTGCAGACCAAAGTCGGATCGCACCACATCTGAGATCTCGCCGTCGGCCAGTGCAAACACGGCGTCCTCAAAAGGCTTGACCATGGCACCGCGGCCAAAAAAGCCCAAGTCGCCGCCGTTTTGGGCAGAGCCAGGGTCTTGCGAATTGGCCTTGGCCACGTCGGCAAAACTCTCAGGTTTGGCGCGCACTTGCGCCAGCAGAGCTTGCGCTGTGTCGGTGGCCGCCTTCACTGCGGCATCGTCCGCATTGCTTTCTAGGGGCAACAAAATGTGGCTGGCGCGGCGCTCTTGCGGCCCGGCCAAGCGGTCTTTGTTTTGGTCGTAATACGCGCGTAAATCATCGGCGCTCACACTCACTTGTTTGGCCAGCTCGTCTTGGCTGAGCACCAAATACTGCACGTCTATGGCCTCAGCGGCTTGGAACTGTGCGGGGTTGCTGTCGTAGTAAGCCTGTAAGTCTTGCTCACTGAGATCAACTTTAGCTTTGTAGTCCGCCGCATTGAAGCGGGCCACCTGCACGTCGCGGCGCTCGAAGTAAGCCTTGAGCGTGGCTTGGGCTGCGGCCTGCGACACCACGCCAGAGACTTGCACGCCCGAGGTGAGCTGCTGCTGGGCCAAGGCGTAGGCCAGCTGCGCGGCGTATTGTTCGGAATTCATGCCGCGTGCGGCAAGCTCTTGCTCAACCTCGGCCACGTTCAAGTTGCCACTGGCGTCGCGTCTGGCATTGAGCCACTCGTCTTGACGCAAGGCATTGGCAACAGAGGCGTCACCCACCATCACGTGCTGGTCTTGCACCGCCTTCGTAATCAGTGCATCTTGCAACAAACGCTCCAACGTTGCGTAGCGCGCAGCGGGCGTGTCCAGCAGTTTGACATCGAGTTGCGGCATGGCTTGGCGTAAACGATCAATCTCGTTGGCATGCGCGCGATCCCATTGCTCTTGGGTGATCGACACACCCTTGAGCTCAGCCACTGTTGCACTGCGCTGGTTGAAGCTGGTGTAGCCGCTGACACCAACAAACACAAACGCAATGACCAGTAGGCCCAGCAGAAAAATCATGACGCTCTTGGTCTGCCGAATGGCTTCAAACATGTTCAAACTTCCTATGACTGACTGGGATGACGTCGCTGAAATGAAAAAGGCGAACAGTGTTCGCCTTTTAAGTGGGGTGGTGGGTGCTGACGGGCTCGAACCGCCGACCTACGCCTTGTAAGGGCGCCGCTCTACCAACTGAGCTAAGCACCCCACTCCGAATACGCTCAGGGCTTATTTGCCACCGTTGAGCGCATCCTTCAAACCTTTACCTGGACGGAACTTAGGCACTTTAGCTGCCTTGATCTTGATTGTATCGCCGGTGCGTGGGTTGCGGCCGGTACGTGCGGCGCGCTTACCTACTGCGAAGGTACCAAAACCTACCAAAGAAACGGTGCCGCCTTTTTTCAAGGTCTTGCGCACGGCATCCATCATGGCCTCGAGCGAACGCCCGGCTGTGGCTTTGGATGTGTCGGCGGACTTGGCAATGTGCTCAATCAATTCGGTTTTATTCACGTTAACTCCTCAAATGAATGATCCCTGCTGGAACGCAGGATTGTATCGATATTCTGACTCGCTTCCTTGACTGGCTAAAAAATTTTTGTGCCAATTTTCATAAGCGAATCGCATTAAACCCAGAAGCACCGTCGCGTGTCAACACCATCAACACTGGGCAAACCCTTGTTTCAAGCCAGATACAACAGTTGTTTGTTGACAAGCTACCAGCAACGTCGCGGGGAAGTTTAACCGCATCACAAGGCGCTGGTATGTGCGGTTGGTCATTTATGTCGTATCGATGCACTCAATTGCCGCACTCAGTGGCCCTAAGTCCGTACGCCCCCTGCCCTTAGCCATCGCCATGTTGGGTTGCCATCTCGCGTTACGGTCAGTAGCCACGCGTGCCCTCATTCATCTTGCTGTCCAGTTGTCGCTGCGTGTCGTCATCGTTCCCCAGGCGCAGACACGACACGCACAACCTGCGCCGGACGCACGATGGCCACACCGACCACCGTGACGGCCATGCCGACCAAGGTCACAACGGTGAGCGACTCCCCGAAGAGAAGCCAAGCCAACACGGCGGCACAAGGCGGCACCAGGTACATCAGTGATGTGACCGACGTGGCGGCACCACGCTGTATGAGCAGGTACAGCAACGAGCTGGCCCCCAAGGTCAGAGCCAACACCGACC
>JANREF010000314.1:0-2180 GCA_030726195.1 Burkholderiaceae bacterium
GGGTGGTTTGACCGTGTGTTGATGGCGCTTTGTTGTGGGCACTGGGTTTATTCACAGTTCTGCCGTGCAGATGTCGCTACAATTCGCGGCCATGGCTACTAAAAATTCTTCCACGGCAGACACCGCCTACGGTGAGAGCTCGATTCGCGTGCTCAAGGGCTTGGAGCCTGTCAAGCAGCGCCCCGGCATGTACACCCGAACCGACAATCCATTGCACATCGTGCAGGAGGTGTTGGACAACGCAGCAGACGAGGCCTTGGCTGGGCACGGCAAGCGCATCAAAGTGGTCTTGCACTCGGACGGCTCTGTCACCATTGAGGACGATGGGCGCGGCATTCCCTTTGGCATGCACCCCGAAGAAAACGCGCCTGTGGTCGAGTTGGTGTTCACCCGGCTGCACGCGGGCGGTAAGTTTGACAAAGGCTCGGGCGGCGCCTACAGCTTCTCAGGCGGCTTGCATGGTGTCGGTGTGAGCGTGACCAATGCCTTGTCCACGCGTCTAGAGGTAACCAGCTACCGCGAAGGGCAGTGCGCACGTTTGGTGTTTGCGCAAGGTGACGTGATTGAACCGTTGGTGACTCGCGCTTTGGTGGCCGGTGAGCGCAAAACCGGTACGACCGTGCGGGTGTGGCCGCAAGCCAGCTACTTTGAATCCAGTGTGTTGCCGCTCAACGAGTTGACCCACTTGCTGCGCTCGAAAGCTGTGCTCATGCCGGGCGTCATCGTGACCCTGGTGAGCGAAAAAACAGGCGACACCCAGCAGTGGCAATACAAAGGTGGCCTGCGCGACTACCTCACGCAAAACGTCAACGCCGACCCGGTCATCCCCATGTTCGAGGGCGAGGGCTTTGCCGACGCCCATCACGACGCCTTTGCCGAGGGCGAGGGCGCGTCTTGGTGTGTCGCCTTCACGGAAGAGGGCCAGCCCGTGCGTGAGAGCTACGTCAACCTCATCCCCACCAGCGCGGGTGGCACGCACGACAGTGGCTTGCGCGATGGCTTGTTCACGGCGGTGAAGAGCTTCATAGACTTGCACGCCTTGCTACCCAAGGGCGTCAAGTTGCTGCCCGAAGACGTGTTTGCGCGCGCCAGTTATGTGTTGTCGGCCAAGGTGCTAGACCCGCAGTTTCAAGGCCAAATCAAAGAACGCCTGAACAGCCGAGATGCCGTTCGATTGGTGTCTAGCTTTGTACGCCCGGCGTTTGAGCTGTGGCTCAACGAGCACGTGGAGCACGGCAAAAAGCTGGCCGAGTTGGTCATCAAGGCCGCGCAGCACCGCCAAAAAGCCGGCCAAAAAGTCGAGAAACGCAAAGGTTCTGGTGTGGCCGTCTTGCCCGGCAAACTGACCGATTGCGAAAGCCGCGACTTGGCGCACAACGAGCTGTTTTTGGTGGAGGGCGACTCCGCGGGCGGTAGCGCCAAAATGGGGCGCGACAAAGAGAGTCAGGCCATTTTGCCGCTGCGTGGCAAGGTGCTCAACACATGGGAGGTCGATAAAGACCGCCTGTTTGCCAACAACGAAATTCACGACATTGCCGTGGCCATTGGCGTAGACCCGCACGGCCCCGCTGACGCGCCCGACTTGGGTGGCCTGCGCTACGGCAAAATTTGTATATTGTCCGATGCGGACGTGGACGGCTCACATATTCAGGTGCTGCTGCTCACGCTGTTCTTCAAGCACTTCCCCAAACTCATTGAGGCTGGCCACGTGTATGTGGCCCGCCCACCGCTGTTCAGAGTGGACGCGCCAGCGCGCGGCAAAAAACCTGCTGCCAAGTTTTATGCGCTGGACGAGGGTGAACTCACCGCCATTTTGGACAAGCTGCGCAAAGACAACGTGCGCGAAAGCAGCTGGAGCATCAGCCGCTTCAAGGGCTTGGGTGAAATGAATGCCACCCAGCTGTGGGACACCACGCTCAATCCCGATACCCGCCGCTTGCTGCCCGTCAACCTGGGCGTATGGGGCGAGCAGGGCACGGCCGATGAATTCAACAAACTCATGGGCAAAGGCGAAGCCGCCGCAAGGCGTGAGTTGATGGAGCGCTTTAGCGACGAGATTGAGGTGGATATCTGATGAGCGACGACATGCAACAACTAGAAGCCGTACCCGCCAGTGGCGGCGACGACAGCCTTGCCGGCTACGCGCAGCGCGCTTACCTAGAGTACGCCTTGAGCGTGGT
>JANREF010000314.1:2190-4442 GCA_030726195.1 Burkholderiaceae bacterium
TGGTCAAAGGCCGCGCTTTGCCCGATGTGTGTGATGGCCAAAAGCCCGTGCAGCGGCGCATTTTGTACGCCATGCAGCGCATGGGTTTGGGCCATGGCGCTTCTGGCGCACCCAAGCCCGTGAAAAGTGCGCGCGTGGTGGGCGATGTGTTGGGCCGCTTCCACCCCCACGGCGACCAAGCTGCCTACGACGCCCTGGTGCGCATGGCGCAAGACTTCAGCCAGCGCTACCCGCTCATTGATGGCCAAGGCAACTTTGGCAGCCGTGATGGCGACGGTGCGGCCGCCATGCGTTACACCGAAGCGCGTTTGGCCAAGATCACCAGCTTGTTGCTCGATGAGATTGACGAAGGCACGGTGGACTTCATTCCCAACTACGACGGTTCTACAGAAGAGCCCCGCCAGCTGCCTGCGCGCTTGCCGTTTACCTTGCTCAACGGCGCCAGCGGTATTGCCGTTGGTATGGCCACCGAAATACCCAGCCACAACCTGCGCGAAGTGGCCAATGCCTGTATCGCTTTGGTCAAACAGCCCAACATCAGCGACGAGGCTTTGCTAGAGCTGTTGCCCGCGCCCGACTATCCCGGCGGTGGCCAAATCATCAGCAGCGCGCACGACATCGCGCAGGCTTACAAAACCGGTCGCGGCAGCTTGAAAGTGCGCGCGCGCTGGGTGATTGAAGACCTAGCGCGTGGCCAATGGCAATTGGTGGTCAACGAGTTGCCGCCCGGTGTGAGTACACAGCGCGTGTTGGAAGAGATTGAGGACATCACCAACCCCAAGGTGAAAACCGGCAAGAAAGCACTGACAGCGGAGCAAACCCAACTCAAGGCGAGTCTGTTGGCTGTGCTTGATGGCGTGCGTGACGAGTCTGGCAAAGAGGCTGCGGTGCGCTTGGTATTTGAGCCCAAAACACGGGCTATTTCTCAGGAAGAGCTCACCACGCAGCTGCTGGCGCACACCAGCTTAGAGACGTCGTCCAGCATCAACCTCACCATGGTGGGTATTGACGGCAAGCCCGTGCCCAAATCGCTGCGCCAAATGTTGGCCGAGTGGGTGAGCTTTAGGCAAACCACCATCACCAAGCGCAGCAACAGCCGCTTGAGCAAGGTGCTAGACCGGATTCATATTTTGGAAGGGCGTCAGTTGGTGTTGCTCAACATCGACGAGGTCATTGCCATCATTCGCCAAAGCGACGAGCCCAAAGCCGCACTGATAGAGCGCTTCAAGCTGTCGGAGCGCCAGGCCGAAGACATTTTGGAAATTCGCTTGCGCCAATTGGCCAGGTTAGAAGCCATCAAGATCGAGCAAGAGCTGGACAAGCTGCGCGACGAACAGGCCAAACTGCAAGATATTTTGGACAACCCCAACAGCCTCAAGCGCCTGATGGTGAAAGAGATTGAGGCGGACGCCAAAGCCTTTGGTGACGAGCGACGCACCTTGGTGCAAGCCGAGAAGCGCGTTGTGGCCGAGATCAAAATTGTGGACGAGCCCGTCACGGTGGTGGTGTCTGACAAGGGCTGGGTGCGTACGCGCACGGGCCATGGCCATGCGCCCGATGTGTTTGCATTCAAAGCCGGCGATCAGTTGTACGGCGCATTCGAATGCCGCAGTGTGGACACCTTGATTGTGTTTGGCAGCGCTGGGCGCACCTACTCCGTGCCCGTGTCGGCCTTGCCGGGCGGTCGCGGCGATGGCCAGCCCATCACCACACTGATTGAGTTGGAGCCTGGCACGCAGCCCGTGCATTACGTGGCCGGTGCTGCAGCCGCGGGCTTTGTGCTGTCCACCACCGACGGCTACGGTTTTGTAGCGCAGGTGCAAGACATGGTCAGCCGTCAAAAAGCGGGCAAATCCTTCATCAACGTGACGCCAGGTGCCGCACTGAACCGCCCCAGTCCGCTGTTGGCCAAAGGCCGCGAAGGCGAGGGCGATGCGCTGCAAATGGCCACGCACGTGGCCTGTGCGTCTGTGGGCGGGCGTGTGCTCACGTTTGAGTTGACCGAGCTCAAACACATGGCCAAAGGTGGGCGCGGCTTGATGCTCATCGACCTAGAACCCAAAGACACCTTGGCCGGTGCTGCCGCCTATGTGCGCAGCGTGACCATCAGCGGCATTGGCCGTGGTGGCAAAGCACGTGAAGAAACCCTAGAAATTCGCAGCCTCAACAACGCCCGCGGCGCCCGCGCGCGCAAAGGCAAAGTAGCCGACCTTGGCTTCAAGCCCAACGCCGTGACCCGCGTGGTCTAAGCC
>JANREF010000314.1:4452-11084 GCA_030726195.1 Burkholderiaceae bacterium
GCAACCCCTAGCCCCATCTCGCCAACACCCTCGGATCAAGTCCGAGGGTGACATGGTGATGGGTACGCAGTCGATGCGTGCTGGTGGTAGCGGGCTGTGGTGGCATATGGCATCGTTTGGCGTCGTTTAGCGACGTTTAGTGGCGGTTAGCGACATTTATTCACGTGTGGCTTGTTGCCGTTTGAACTGTCACACCAGACTCGATCTGGTGTCTCAAAGCCCGGTGGCACATGCTGCAGTTTTCTGTCGCACCAGACTTGATCTGGTGTCTTGGTGCACCCCACTGCAGTGTTGTCTCGCCAGGACCCTCGGATCAAGTCCGAGGGGGACGTGGGGGTGCGGAGTCCAGCTGGATGCAGGCTAACGCAGCACCAGCTCGTACACGGCGTGGGTGGGGGCGTTGGGGTGGTGGCCGAAGTACAGCGCCAGGGTTTCTTTGACGGTTTTAAATGCCAGCTCGTCCCACGGTATGTCGGCGGCGGTGAACAGGCGTGCCTCTTGCGTTTCGTCGCCTGGTGCGAATTGGTCGCTGGTGAGTGTGGCGGTGTAGAAAAAGTGCACTTGGCCCACGTGGGTGACGCTGATCACTGAGAACAACGGCCCCATGGTGAATTGAGCGCCGGCTTCTTCAACGGTTTCTCGCGCGGCGCCTTCGGCGGCCGATTCGTTCATCTCCATAAAGCCCGCCGGCAGTGTCCATTTGCCTTTGCGTGGCTCTATGTTGCGCTTGCACAGCAGCACTTGGGGGGCATCGCCACCATGCCAAACGGGGATGGTGCCCACCACGTTGAGTGGGTTAACGTAGTGCGCGGTTGCGCACTGGGTGCATACAGCGCGCGGTTTGGTGTCGCCGTCGTCTGGCAAGCGCTGCGCAGTGGGCGCGCCGCAAGCGCGACAAAAGTGGGTCTGTCTATCGGCTTGCATAGCGGGGCCTACGGTGCGCCGTGCGGGTCACGGCTTGGGTTGCTGGGCTGGTGCGTGGTGGTTTGGTCGCTAGTGGATGATTTGGAAAATCACCAGCGCGATAGATGGGAAGAATACCAGCAACGCAATGCGCACAAAGTCTGAGAACAGGAAAGGCAGTATGGCCTTGAAGATTTCTTTCATGTGTACGTTTTTAGCCATGGCGCTGATGATGAACACGTTCATGCCCACAGGCGGCGTGATCAAGCCCACCTCAACCACCATGAGCGCCAAGATGCCAAACCAGATGGCCTTGTCGTCTGCACCCAAACCCCATAAATCGATGCCCATGATGATGGGGAAAAAGATGGGGACTGTGAGCAAAATCATGGACAGGCTGTCCATAATGCAGCCCAGTACCAAGTAGATCACGATGATGATGGACAGCACAGCCAGCGGTGGCAAGTTCATGCCCACCACCCAGTTGGCCAGTTCCGTGTGCACTTGCGTGAGTGCCAAAAAGACGTTCAGTATGTCGGCACCCAGCAAAATCAAAAAGATCATGCCAGTGGCACCAGCTGCGCCGTAGACGCAGTCTAAGAAGCCACGGCCTTTGAGGCCGCCCGACGTCCAGGCCACGATGGCGGTGGCCAAGGTACCTATGGAGGCGGCTTCTGTCGGGGTGAAGACACCGCCGTAAATGCCGCCAATGACGGTGACGAAAATCACAATCACGGGCCATGTTTCCATGAGCGCTTGCAAGCGCTGGCCCCAGGTGAATTTGTTGCCTCTGGGCGCGTCCTGCGGGCTGATGCGCGCAATGACGCTGATGACCACCATGTAGCCCACAGCGGCCAACAGGCCGGGCACAAACGCTGCCAAGAACATTTTGGCGATGTTTTGCTCGGTGATGATGGCGTAAATCACCAATGGCACAGACGGTGGAATCAAGATGCCCAAGGTGCCACCGGCGGCGATCGCTGCAGCCGACAGCCGCTCCGAGTAGCCGTGCTTTTTAAGCTCGGGCAAGGCCACTTGCCCCATGGTGGCCGCTGTGGCCAGCGACGAGCCACAAATGGCACCAAAGCCCGCGCAAGCGGTAACTGCGCCCATGGCCATGCCGCCGCGCCAGTGGCCAATCATGGCGTTGCCCGCCTTGAACAGCGCCTTAGACAAGCCGCCATGCGTGGCGAACTGCCCCATGAGCAAAAACAGCGGGACCACCGACAAGTCGTAAATGGAGTAGCGCGCGTAAGCCGCGCCTTTGAAGTAGGCCAGCAGTGGGCTGAGACCCGCGACCATGACATAGCCAATAGAGCCCGTGAGCAGCATGGCCACGCCAATGTGCACACGCAGCGCCAACAGCAGCAGCATGAAGGCGAACATGATGGCGCCCAGTTCTATTCCTGTTAAGCCCATCATGCGCGGATACCTCGAATGCCCTGTATGTCTGAGACGCAGTGGTAGGCCGCAATCAGCCCCAAAAGCGCAAACGACGGCACCATGGGCACATAGCCCCACCATGTTGGAATGTTGAGCATCAAGGAGGCATCCCAGCCGTCCATCAACTCAATCATGTTCACCCACATGCGCCACGCAAACGTGAGCGCAAAGGCGCACAGAACCGCCGCAGCAACGGCGTCGAGTGCGAGTACGAATTTGGGGTTGGCCCTGACCGTGAAGAAGTCCACGATGACGTGGCCGCGCACCCACTGCGTGTAGGGCAGGGCCAAGCTCACGGCAGCGGCGCAAGCAATTTGCACCAGCTCGTAGTCGCCCACAACGGGTGCGTCAAAAAACGTGCGCCCCACAATGCTGGCGAGCGACATCAGGGCCATGGCCACGAGGGTTAAGCCTGATAAAAACGCCATGACTTTGGCTGCGCCGCCTAGCCACCACGCCAGCCCAGTGCTGGGTGCGTCGTCGCCTTGGTTGGAAATGATGAGGTCAGCCAAATCGAATGGTCTCCGCGTTCATGTGTGATGAGCAGGGTCAGTGTAGGGGATGCGTGGCGCCATTCAACGACACCGTGTCGTTGAGGCCGCAAAAAAAAAGCGGAGTGAACTCCGCCCTTGGCTTTGAAGATGGCGGGGATGCCAGCACCCCCGCCAAAGCCTGGTTGCGCTGAGCGCTTACTTGGTGTTGTCAGACACCATCTTGCGTGCGGACTCCAGCATGTCTTTGCCGTTGTAGCCGCGCTGGTTCATCTCAGCCACCCAGCCGTCACTCAAATCAGCAGTGGCGGCTTGCCACTTCTTCATTTCAGCAGCCGGAATGACGGTGATTTTCTGGTTGGGCGCAGCTTCGAAGATCTTCTTGCTTGGTGCGTCGTTGCCCGCTTGTGTCTTGCCCAAGAAGGCAGAGAATTCGCGGCCAGAGTTCTTGTCGATCACGGCTTGCAAGTCTTTGGGCAGTGAGTCGTACTTGGCCTTGTTCATGGGTACAACAAACACGGTGGTGTACAAGGCGTTGAAGCTTGGGTCTGGCTCAGAGGTGAAGTTGGTCAACTCTTGCACGCGCAGGCCTGGTGCGACTTCGTAAGGAATCACAGCACCGTCGATAACGCCTTTAGACAAAGCCTCGGGCACAGCTGGCACGGGCATTGGCACGGGTGTGGCACCCAAGTTCTTCAGCATCTTGGTGATTTGTGCGGTTGGGCCGCGCAGCTTTTTACCTTTGAAGTCGGCCAGCGTGGTGATGGGCGCTTCGCGGGTGAAAATCACACCGGGGCCGTGCACGTGCACAGCAAGCAGCTTGACGTCTTTGAACTCTTCTGTGGCGTATTGCTGCGCAAAGTCCCAAGCCGCACGGCTGGTGGCTTCGGCATTGGTCATCATGAAGGGCAGCTCAAACACTTGAATGCGCGAGAAACGCGTGCCTGAGTAACCGGCCACGGTCCACACCACGTCGGCAATGCCGTCTTTGGCTTGGTTGAACAGCTGTGGGGGCGAACCACCCAGTTGCATGGCTGGGTAAATTTGGCAGTTCAAGCGGCCATTGGAGTCGCGCTCGATGTTCTTGCACCAGTCGCCCAACATGGTGGTGTGTTGAATCGACTGTGGGCCTAAAAAGTGGTGCACCTTCAGGGTGATGGTCTCTGCGTGAGCGCTCAGGCCTGCGGCCATCATGGCTGCGGCAGCTAGCGTGTGTTGCAGTGTTTTTTTCATGCAGCTTGTCTCCGGCTGGTTTGGTTAATAATCCACACAAATAATAAACCGACCGAGCGGTCGGGGAATCGGTATAAACCCATGCTCGGTCACGCTGGCGTCAGCTCTGGCGCGCTATAAATCAGTACTTTCAAAGCCCGTTCAGAGTCGATGTCAGCAAAAATGCTGGGGTTGGCCAGACGCTGCTCAAACTGCAATTCGGGCGCGAGTTCGGCGACCAAGTCGCGCAGGAATGCGCTGCCCAGCTCTGGTGCGTTCAGGCACAGCATGGCCTTGCCGCCGGGGCGCAGCAGGTCGGGCAAGCGCCGTATCAGCTTGGCGTAGTCTTTGGTGGCTACAAAGCTGCCCTTTTGAAAGCTGGGCGGGTCTATCACCACCAAGTGGTAGGGGCCGCTGCGCGCGATCTTGCCCCAGGTTTTGAAAATGTCGTGGGGCAAAAAGCTCGCCCCATTGTCCAGGGCGTTGAGGCGGTGGTTGATTTGTCCGGTGGCCAATGCGCCAGCGGCCATGTCCACGTTGACCACGAGCTTGGCACCAGCTTGCAGGGCTGCAACCGAAAATCCGCAGGTGTAGGCGAATAAATTGAGCACCTTGAACGACGGGTTGGGCGCCTTGGTGGCGGCATGTTGCGCGACTTGCTCGCGCACCCATTGGCGCCCACTGGCCATGTCTAAAAATAGCCCATGGTTTTGGCCCTTGAGCAAATGCACCCGGTACTGCGCACCGGCCTCGCTCACGTTGTGCGGCTGTGGCACGCTACCGGCCATCAGGCGGGTTTCGGTTTGTTCGGGGCTGCGGCATTGAAATACCCAGTTCAGCGCGTGTTGTGGGCCGCACAGCGCTTGCCAGCGTTGCAGCAGGGCGTGGTGGATGGTGTCCAGCGTGGCCTCGTCCACGGGCTTGAAGCTGGTGAGCAGCCACACGGGCGCAAACCAATCGAGCGCCCATTGTTCGCTGCCTAGGTGGCGTGCGCCACGGCCATGAAAAAGGCGCTGCGCGTCGCTGGGCAGCGGCAGGTGGGCGATGGTGTCTAGTAAGGCTTGCATAGACGCCATATAGTAGTCGGCTATGACCCATGCCAGCGTACCCAACTCCCGCTCACCCACGCCCAGCCATGGCATCACCAATGCTGGTTTGGGCCTACAGCCCGAATGGGACGCGCCCGAGCACGTGTTGGCGTTGATGACGCAGCGCGGCGGCGGCGTGTCGGTGTCGCCCTATGACAGCTTGAACTTGGGCGACCACGTGGGCGACGACCCTCGCGCCTACACCGCCAACCGCGCGCGCGTGGCTCAGGTGCTGGGTTTGACGCCGTGCTTTATGAAACAAGTGCATGGCACACATGTGCATGTGCTGCATGAGGGGTCGCAGCACGACGGTATCGAAGCCGATGCGGTGGTGTGTGCCACGCCGGGCTTGGCTGCCACCATCATGGTGGCCGACTGTTTGCCAGTGTTGTTTGCCCATGCACGCTTGCCCATTGTTGCGGCGGCGCATGCGGGTTGGCGCGGCTTGGCCGGTGGCGTGCTGCAGGCAAGTTTGGCGGCCATGGCAGAGCAGGCACACTGCTGCGTGCAGGCCGTGGCGCGTGAGACGCACGTATGGCTTGGCCCGTGCATTGGCCCTGATGCGTTTGAGGTGGGGCCAGACGTGCGCGATGCTTTTGCCGATGTCATCACGCATTGTGGCGATGCCAACGCGTTGTTTGTGGCCCAGCCCGGACCCGGTGGCAAATACATGGCGAATTTGCAAGGCTTGGCGCGGTGTGTGCTGCGCAGCCAAGGCGTGAGCGCTATTGCGGGCAACGACGGCAGCGCATCGTGGTGCACAGTGGGCAATGCACAGCAGTATTTTTCCTACCGACGGGACCAAGGGCCGCTGGGCGCCAGCGGACGCATGGCAGCGTTTATTGGTCTGCGGGCTTAGAGGCGTCGCTGGGGGCTGATTCGGTGGCGGTCACACCATTGTTGCCCGTTGCAGCACTGGGCTGCGCTTCAGACTCCGCCTTGAGCCGCGCTTCGCGCCTGGCAGGTGTTCTCATGATGTACACCACCAGTGCCATAGGTACTAACCCATAGAGCAAAAAGGTGACAATAGCACCAAGAATAGTGCCTTGTGAGTGCGATGCCTCGGCCACCGCCATCATGAGGGCGACATACATCCAAGCAATGATGACGATATACATAGTGAGTGTGGTGCGTTGCGTTGCAGCTGTTGGGTTTATGGGCGCAGGGTCTGGGCGTGCTGGATTGAGATGCCGTATTGCTGTGCCGGATTGCGGTGGGCCGCTCAAACGGGCTTTGTCAGCTTGTTGGAAGACCCAAGGCGCACAGTACCACGTGGGTGCTGTGGAGCCAGTTGGTAAAACATATCGGGGGTTATTAGCATGGATTCTCAGGCTAAATGGTTGGAAATGGCGGGTCAGTGGCAACAGACCCTGATGCAGCAATGGACTCAGATGGCCAGCGCTGGCGCGCCCGCAGGCATTGCTGCGCAGCCCCATGCGCAGGCGTTTGCCAACAACCCGTTTGCCGCATTGGCACAAATGGGCATGGCGGGTTT
>JANREF010000314.1:11184-14771 GCA_030726195.1 Burkholderiaceae bacterium
GCACAGGCGGGCGGGGCCGGCGTGCCGTGGGCCGATATGTCGCAAGCCATGGCCTACTTACAAGACGCTGTGAGCAAAGACACCGCTTTGGGTAGCATGCCCACCATGAACGCGGCGACGCTGCTGAGCGTGCAGCAGAACTACCAACAAGACTTGATGGCACTGGCCCGCGATGGCCAGCTGGACGGCATGCAGCGCGACAAGCGCTTTTCCGCAGACGATTGGCAAACCAATGTCGCAGCCAAGCAGGCCGCTGCCATGTACCTGATCAACACCCGTGCCTTGATGGGTATGGCCGATGCGGTGGAAGGCTCCGAGAAAGTGCGGGCCAAGGTGCGGTTTTATGTGCAGCAGTGGATTGACGCGAGCGCACCCAGCAACTTCTTGGCCTTCAATGCGCAGGCGCAGCGCGTGGCCATAGAGACCAAGGGCGAGAGCATTGCCAAAGGCATGCAAAACCTGCTGGCCGACATGCGCCAAGGCCATGTCTCCATGACCGATGAGTCGGTGTTCGAAGTGGGCAAAAACGTGGCCACCAGCGAAGGTGCGGTGGTGTTTGAGAACGAGTTGTTCCAGCTCATTGAGTACAAGCCGCTCACGGCCAAGGTGTACGAGCGGCCGTTTCTGTTGGTGCCACCATGCATCAACAAATACTATATTTTGGATTTGCAGCCCGAGAATTCGCTCATACGTTATGCCGTTGAGCAAGGTCACCGCACCTTTGTGGTGAGTTGGCGCAACCCCGACGAATCGCTCTCCAGCGCCACGTGGGACGACTACATTGAAGACGCAGCCATTACAGCGATCCAGACGGTGAAAGACATCACTGGCGCGCCTACCATCAACGCGCTGGGCTTTTGCGTTGGCGGCACCATACTGAGCACTGCCTTGGCGGTGTTGGCCGCACGCGGAGACAAGCCCGTGAACAGCGTGACCTTGCTCACCACACTGCTGGACTTCACCGACACCGGTGTGTTGGATGTGTTCATTGACGAGGCGTTCGTCAAAATGCGCGAGCTGCAATTCATCAAAGGCGGCTTGCTGCCTGGCAGCGACTTGGCCACGACGTTTTCGTTTTTGCGTCCCAACGATTTGGTATGGAACTACGTGGTGGGCAATTACTTGCTGGGTGAGTCGCCTCCGCCATTTGACCTGTTGTACTGGAACGGCGACGCCACCAACTTGCCCGGCCCGTTCTACGCCTGGTACCTGCGCAATACGTATTTGGAAAACCGCTTGGTACAGCCCAAGTCCACCATCGTGTGTGGTGAGTCCATAGACTTTAGGCAAGTCAAAACACCCGCGTACATCTACGGCTCACGCGAAGACCATATCGTGCCTATTGGCGGTGCCTACGCCACCACACAACACTGGGCTGGGCCCAAGCGCTTTGTGATGGGTGCGTCTGGCCACATCGCGGGTGTGATCAATCCGCCCGCCAAAGGCAAGCGCAGCCACTGGATTGGCTCTGACAAGGTGTTTCCGCCGAACGCAAGCGACTGGATTGCCAATGCGCAAGAGCACAAGGGCAGCTGGTGGACCGACTGGTCGCAGTGGCTGGCAGGCAAGGGTGGCAAGCAAGTGGCCGCACCAAAGTCCTACGGCGCACGCGGACGGTACAAAGTGATAGAGCCCGCACCAGGGCGCTACGTCAAAGTGAAAGCCAAGCAGCCCAGCGCCGTTTGAAGCGCACGCCATTCAACCTAGGGCGCTTGACCAACTCGCCCACTATGACGCCTCCGCCGGCCAAGCCGGAGTCGTTTGCACAGCGTTCAACATTTAAAGGAACTCAGCATGAAAGACGTCGTCATCGTTGCCGCAGCCCGCACCGCGGTAGGCAAGTTTGGTGGTTCACTGGCCAGCGTGCCGGCCACCGATTTGGGAGCCATTGTCATCAAGGACTTGTTGCGGCGCACTGGCGTAGCGCCCGAGCATGTGGGTGAGGTCATCATGGGGCAAGTGCTCACAGCCGGTGTGGGTCAAAACCCTGCGCGTCAAGCCACGCTCAAGGCGGGCTTACCCAAAGAAGTGCCAGCACTGACCATCAATGCCGTCTGTGGTTCAGGCTTGAAAGCCGTGATGCTGGCGGCCCAAGCCGTGGCCTGGGGCGACAGCGAGATTGTGATTGCCGGTGGACAAGAAAACATGAGCGCCAGCCCTCACGTGTTGCGCGGCTCGCGCGACGGCCAGCGCATGGGCGACTGGAAGATGGTGGATACCATGATTGTTGACGGCCTGTGGGACGTGTACAACCAGTACCACATGGGTATCACAGCAGAAAACGTGGCCAAAGAACACGACATTTCGCGCGAAGCGCAAGATGCCTTGGCACTGGCCAGCCAACAAAAAGCCAAAGCGGCGCAAGACGCGGGCAAGTTCGTGGACGAAATCGTGCCGGTGAGCATTCCTCAGCGCAAGGGCGATCCCGTTGTGTTTGAAGCCGATGAGTTCATCAACCGCAAGTCCGACGCCACCGCCTTGGCGGGTCTGCGTCCCGCATTTGATAAAGCCGGTAGCGTGACTGCTGGCAACGCCTCCGGCATCAACGATGGCGCTGCGGCTGTCATGGTCATGAGTGCCGAGAAGGCTGCCGAGTTAGGCCTCAAGCCCTTGGCGCGTATTGCCGCATTTGCCACCAGCGGACTAGATCCTGCCACCATGGGCATGGGGCCTGTGCCTGCGTCGCGTAAAGCGCTGGCCCGCGCCGGTTGGGATGTGAGCGACGTAGACGTGTTTGAGCTCAATGAGGCTTTTGCAGCGCAGGCCTGCGCCGTGAACAAAGCACTGGAGATCAACCCCGCCAAAGTGAACCCCAACGGCGGCGCGATTGCCATTGGCCACCCCATCGGTGCGAGCGGCTGCCGTATTTTGGTGACCTTGCTGCACGAAATGCAACGTGAAGGCCACAAAAAAGGTTTGGCCGCGCTGTGTATCGGTGGCGGTATGGGTGTGTCACTTGCAGTTGAGCGCACATAAATATTGAGTTTGGTTGATTGGTCTAACAAAAGGAGACAAGCATGAGTAAAAAAGTAGCGTACGTAACGGGTGGCATGGGCGGCATTGGAACGGCCATTTGTCAGCGTTTGCACGACGATGGCATGACCGTAGTGGCCGGTTGTGGCCCCACACGCGATTACACGAAGTGGCTGGACGAGCAAAAGGCCAAGGGCTACACCTTCTACGCCTCAGTGGGCAACGTGGCCGACTGGGACTCCACTGTAGAAGCCTTTGCCAAAGCCAAAGCCGAGCATGGCCCCATCTCCGTGTTGGTGAACAACGCCGGTATCACGCGTGACCGCATGTTTTTGAAAATGTCGCTGGAAGACTGGAATGCCGTCATCTCCACCAACCTCACATCCATGTTCAACGTGACCAAGCAAGTGGTTGCCGACATGGTGGAGCAAGGGTTTGGTCGTATCGTGCAGATTTCGTCTGTGAACGGGCAAAAAGGCCAAGCGGGTCAAACCAACTACTCGGCGGCCAAAGCCGGTATGCATGGCTTCACCATGGCTTTGGCGCAAGAGATGGCGACCAAAGGCGTGACTGTGAACACAGTCAGCCCTGGCTACATTGGCACGGACATGGTC
>JANREF010000315.1:0-1179 GCA_030726195.1 Burkholderiaceae bacterium
GTTGCAAAGGGGTAGGTGGGCAGCTCGTAGCCCACGCCTGCGGTGAACTCATAGCCGTTGGTGTAGGCGGGGTCGGTGTAGGCGGCTGCAGTGTTGTGCATCATGAGGGGCTGTGCGTGTGGGCGGGGTAGTTGATGGGTAAGTGAATCGGGCAATGAATGAGCGGGTGAATGAGTTGGTGGGCGTGTAAAAAGCGCTGGCAGTCGCTTGGGGTAGGCATTGGAATGTGGAGTCGGGTTCAGGTTCGCGTTTGAATTCGGAGTCAGATCTGATGGTTGCGACACAGGTGGCGCAGTCCGCGCTTGCCTGTGGTCGCCTAGCCCAACTCGGGTCTGTCGTTGTGTTGGGGCTTGAGCTTGTCTGCAGCGCTTGTGCCGTTGGCACGCTCGGCGCGCCATTGGTTTTTGCGGGCGGTCCACTCGTTCAAGCGCGCCCGAGCGTGCGTGCTTTCTTTGGCCATGTCCTCGGCGGATGCCACTTGTGCCGACAGCTCCAGGCGCACACCGTTGGGGTCGAAGAAGTAAATGCTTTTGAACACGTGGTGGTCGGTGATACCAATGACATCAATGCCGTGTGCTTGTAGGCGCGCTTTCATGGCGGCCAGGTCGTCGAGGTTGGCAACCGAAAACGCAATGTGGTTGACCCAGGCGGGGGTGTTGGGCGAGGGCAGTGCGGCCTCATCGTCGCCCAAGTCAAAGAAAGCAATGTAAGAGCCGTCTTGCAGCCTGAAAAAGAAATGCGTGTACGGGCAGTACTCGCCCGTGCTGGGCACATGGTCGCTTTGAATGATGTGGTACAGGGGCAGGCCCAGTATGTCTTCGTAAAAATGCCGCGTCTCTTCGGCATCTTTGGCGCGGTAGGCGTAATGGTGCAAACCCAATACAGGCGCGGGCGCGGGCACGGCTGCGGGTGTGAGCGTGGCCTCTGCCGCAAGGGTTGAGATGGGGCTGGGTGTGGTCATGCGTGGCTCTCAGGTGTGCAGTGGCTTGAATCGGTTGTGCGTGCTGTGCTGGTGCGGTGTGCGTGTGTTGGTGCGGCGCTGGCCACCGTCACAGCCACCACTGCCTGCACACATGCAGCCAACGGTGCAGTCCTAGCTGCAACGCTTGGGCAACTTTGAATCGGGCTTGGGCGCATTGTGCAGTTTACTTATTCGTAATAAGTTGTACTAAACGAAAT
>JANREF010000315.1:1279-2824 GCA_030726195.1 Burkholderiaceae bacterium
GCCGCAATGCCGCTGCGCCACGTCCTACACTTGCGTCATGTCCACACCCCACGCCGTCGCGCAGTTGCGCACCCAACGTTTATCGGTCAGCAGCAAGCCCTACGTCGCCCGAGGTGCGGGCAGCTTGCGCTGCACGGGTTGCCGCTTGATTGCCAGCCACTGCATGTGCGACTTGCGCCCTGTGCTCCCGGTGGATGCGGGCGTGTGTTTGCTCATGGGCGACATCGAGGCGCTCAAGCCCAGCAACACGGGCTGGTTGGTGGCCGATGTGGTACCACACACCTATGCGTTCACCTGGGCGCGCACCGCCGTTGCGCCTGAGTTGTTGGCCTTGTTGCGCGACCCGCAGTGGCAGCCCTACGTGGTGTTTCCGGGCGAATTTGTCAGCCCTGAGCGTGTGGTGACAACGGTGGACACGCCCGCAACGACGACGTCGGCCAAGCGTCCGCTGTTTGTGCTGCTGGACGGGACATGGTCTGAGGCGCGCAAGATGTTCCGCAAAAGCCCTTACCTCGATGCTTTTCCGGTGCTCAGTCTGAACCCGGGGCTGATCTCCAACTACAAGCTGCGCCGCTCCAGCCGGGGCGACCACTTTTGCACCTCGGAAGTAGCCGCTTTGTGCTTGGACTTGGCCGGTGAGCACATGGCTGCCCAGACCTTGGCAGCGTATTTGAACGTATTCACCACCCACTACTTGAGCGCTGTGCGCCAGTTGCCGTTGGATCGCGACAGCGCAGACCATCAGCGGCTGGCACAGCTGCGTGCTCAGCGTCTGGCAGTCCCAGCGCCATAGCAACCACAGCGGTTGAAACAGGCCGGAAGCGGTGGCAAAAGACCCGGGCAGGATGTGAGCAAGCGACGTGTCGGCAATAAAGCAGTGCAGGTGTGCACCGGCTGCGCAGCCGCCATTAAACACCTAATAGTTGATAAATTTACTCGGCTATCAGCCTACTTGTCTAAGACAAAATGGCTTGAAAGCCTTTGTTTATCGGCTATTCGTTATCGATAGTAAAAGCCAATGAAGAGCATTAAATCAGGCAATTAGACGCTGTCATGAGAAACCATTAAGGTTCACCTGTCCGAACAAACGGATTCGCTGTTTGGGTCGGCATTTCATCAACAACTGAAGGAGAGTCTCATGCCAGCTTTGAAAGGCACGAATACCGAGCAATGCCTGAAAGACGCATTCGCCGGTGAATCCCAAGCCAACCGCCGTTACTTGTACTTCGCGAACAAGGCCGACATCGAAGGTCAGAACGACGTGGCAGCGCTGTTCCGCTCTACCGCTGAAGGCGAGACCGGCCACGCGCACGGTCACCTGGAGTTTTTGGAGCAAGCTGGTGACCCAGCAACGGGTTTGCCAATTGGCCCAACCCGCCAAAACCTCGAGTCAGCCGTTGCCGGCGAGACACACGAGTACACCGACATGTACCCAGGCATGGCCAAAACCGCTCGTGAAGAAGGTTTTGACGAAATCGCCGACTGGTTCGAAACCCTGGCCAAGGCTGAGCGTTCACACGCCAACCGTTACGCCAAGGCTTTGGC
>JANREF010000316.1 GCA_030726195.1 Burkholderiaceae bacterium
CCCTCTAGACGTGCGCTTGGCCAACCTCTACCGCGACCCTGCCGTATCAGGGGATGCCAACAGCATGACCACGCAGTACGGCCAAGAGATTGAAGACTTTGTGGCCGACAAGGTCATGGCCCAACTCACCGAGCACAGCAACTACCGCGCGCGTCGCACCGAGGTGGCCGCCTTCAACGCGAGCAGCAAGTACCGCAAGCGCGGCCTGTCACTGGTGCCACTGAAGTTTGGCATTTCGTTCACAGCCACCATGCTCAACCAAGGTGGCGCGTTGGTGAACATTTACATGGATGGTTCTGTATCTGTGAACCACGGCGGCACCGAAATGGGCCAAGGCCTGAATACCAAGATGGCGCAAGTTGCGGCCGACGGCTTGGGTGTGAACGTCGCGCGTATCCGCGTGACCGCCACCGATACGCAAAAAGTGCCCAACGCATCCGCCACAGCCGCCTCAAGCGGTGCCGACATCAACGGCGCAGCCATCTCGAATGCGTGCGCCCCACTGCGCGAGCGCCTCATGGGTGTGGCCTCGCGCATGTTGGGTTGTGATGCAGCGCAAGTGAACTTGCAAGGCGGCGTGGCCAGCTTTGGCGACAAGACTGTGTCTTGGAGCGATTTGGCCAAACAAGCTTGGCTGGACCGTGTGAGCTTGAGCTCTACCGGTTTTTACATGACGCCGGATATCGCCTACGACTTCACCACGCTGCAAGGCAAGGCCTTTTACTACTACTGCTACGGTGCAGCCGTGACCGAAACCGAAATCGACACCCGCACGGGTGAGTGGTGGTTGAAGGGCGTGGACATCGTGCACGACGTGGGTCAAAGCATCAACCCTGCCATCGACAAGGGCCAAATTGAAGGCGCTTACGTCCAAGGCATGGGCTGGTTGACCATGGAAGAAATCATTTGGGACAAAAAAGGCAAGTTGCTCACGCATGGCCCAAGCACCTACAAGATTCCAGTCGCCGGTGATGTGCCCGAGCATTTCAATGTGGCCTTGTTTGAAAACCAAAACGTCAAGCCCACACCGTTTCGCTCCAAGGCCGTGGGTGAGCCACCATTGATGTTGGCGCTGTCGGCCTACTTCTCATTGCGCGACGCGGTGGGTGCAGTCGCACCTGGCAAAGTGGTGCACATGAATGCGCCCGCCACACCCGAGTGTGTGCTCATGGCCTGCGAATCGTTGCGCGCCTAATTGACCACCGATTTACAACAGCTGCGCCACGCCTTGGGTGGCCAGCCTTTGGTATTGGTGCGCGTGCTCAGTGCCAAAGGCTCTGTGCCGCGTGGGCCCGGCACGTGGATGGCGCTCACCGCCTCGTCACTCATTGCCACCATAGGCGGGGGGCATCTGGAGTGGCAGGCCACTGCACACGCCCAAGCTGTGTTGGCGCGTGGTCAAGCCTGCGACGAGGTGATGCACTTCAAGCTGGGTCCCAACCTGGGCCAGTGCTGCGGCGGTGCACTGGACGTGCGGTTTGAATACATAGACGCACACATAGACGCGGACGCGGCCGAAGCCTTGTTGCGTTCGCTCAAGCCTCACCATCAAAGCGTGGCCCTGTTTGGTGGTGGTCATGTGGGACACGCGATTGAGCGTGCGTTGCGCCCCTTGCCGTTTGACCTCATGTGGGTGGACAGCCGAGATGAGGTGTTTCCCGCCGATGTGGGCGAGGGTGTGGTGTTGGAGCACTCCAACCCGGTGCAGGCAGCCGTTGCAGACATTGCGCCCGGTGCTTTGGTGCTCATCATGAGCTTTAGCCACGCCGAAGACTTGGATGTGGTGGTGCAGTGTTTGCTGCGCCAGCGCGCGCAAGGTGATTTGCCATTTGTGGGTCTCATTGGCAGCGCAACCAAATGGGCCACGTTTCAAAACCGGTTGCGCGAGCGTGGCTTTGGCAGCGACGAGTTGGCGCACATCACGTGCCCCATTGGTGTTGCGCATGTGGTGGGCAAAGAGCCTGCTGTCATTGCCGCTGGCGTGGTGGCGCAGTTGCTGCAGCACCGTGTGTTGCAGCCGCTACAGACCTGAGCACAAGTGGTGGGCCTGTCGCTTGTGCCGTGTCTAGGCGTGTAGCGCATCTAACGCATCTAACGCATCTAGCGCATCTAGCGTATCTCGTCGCCCAGCGGGTCTGAGGCGTTGGTTTTGCCGCGGGTTTGGCCTAGGCGGCGGTACAGCGTGGCGCGGCTGATGCCCAATTGTTTGGCCGCAGCGGCCACATTGCCACGCGCATCATCAATGGCTTTTCGGATGACTGCGGCCTCAATGTCGCGCAGCGATGCCGCCGTTGCGGTATGCGCACTGCTGGCGTGGCTGGGCAAGTGCCTGGCCGACTGTATGGCCCGGCTGCTGGCCACACTCAGGCGCAAGCCACCCCAAGTGGGCACGGTTTCTAAAGTGTGACCATGGCTGTGGTTGGCCAAGTCATACAGCCATTCAAATGGCGTGGCAAACAAGTCGCTGGCGTGCGGCGCTGCGCCGTGTTGCGTGTAGCCCAGCATGTTGCGCGCGGCCACGTTGGCACCCGTCACGAATCCATCGGTATCTAGGCAGACCAAGCCGTCCCCGTCTTGGCCGGTTTGTTGGCCCGGCCAGTTCAGGCGCACCAAGAGCTGATGGCTGCGCTGCAGTGTGAGCGAGTTTTCTATGCGCTGGGCTGAGTGGGTGACCAAGTGGCGCAGCGCCATGTGCTCAGGCGTGTCAATGCCTGTGATGTCAAGCATGCCCACGCACGCACCATCGGGGCCAATGAGCGGTGCGCCAGCGCAGCTGTACATTTGCGTGCATTCAAAAAAGTGCTCGCTTTGGTGCAACCACACGGGTTGCAGCTCTTTCAACGCGCCGCCAATGGCGGTTGTGCCAACGGCACGCTCGGACAAGTCAATGCCCACGCGTGCAATGTTTTGCGCACGCTTGTCGTGTTTGATGCTGGGGCCGTTCACGTCAACCACCACGCCTTGTGCGTCTGTGAGCACCGCAAAGTAGCGTGTGTCCGCCACCGCATTGAGCAGCTGCGTGATGATGGGTTTGGCCGCGGTGATGAGATCGTGGCTGGCGTGCGAGGCCGCTTGCACGTCGCCCACGCGCACGGTGTTGAAGGCCACCGCATCGCCGGGGCGCTGCCCGTTCATGAGGCAACGCTGCCACGACTCTACCAACCAAGGTGCAACTTCTGTCACACCGTCGCCACTGGTGTGGCCAGACATCACTTTGTGCCTGGCCATGGCAACCGCTTGCGCGCGCGCTGCACCCAGCGCCGCTGTGTTCGCTGTGCTGGTTGCGCCGAGTGTGGCCTGACGGGTGTTGGTAGAAGAGGGAAGGTGCTTCACGGGTGCGACTAAGGGTTATCACGAATCAGTGCAGGCAGATGTGTCTCAAGTTGAGAATATCCAAATGCAAAGATGATCAGTTTCGGGTTTCCCCTAGGCAGTGTGCTGGCCCAGTCATCCAAAGATAGATGTACACATCTTGTGCAGTCCAACCACAACCATTTTGGAGACCGAGTCCATGCTAGTGCAACTTACTGTGAACGGCAAGCCCATGCAAGCCGATGTACCCCAGAACACCTTGCTGGTGCAAATGCTGCGAGACAACCTGCATTTGACAGGTACCCACGTAGGCTGCGACACCTCGCAGTGTGGCGCTTGCACCGTCATCATGAATGGCGATGCCGTCAAGTCTTGCAGCGTATTGGCCGCATCTGCCAATGGCGCAGAGGTCAAAACCATTGAAGGCATGGCGCAGGCCGATGGCACGCTGCACCCCATGCAAGCAGCATTTAAAGAGTGTCACGGTTTGCAGTGTGGCTACTGCACGCCTGGCATGGTGATGAGCGCGGTGGACTTGGTCAACAAGAATCCCAAGGCCAGCGAAGCTGAAATCCGCGAGTCACTGGAAGGCAACCTGTGCCGCTGCACGGGCTACCAAAACATCGTCAAAGCTGTCCAAACCGGACGCGATGCCATGGTGGGCTGAACCCACCAAGACCATCGACACGACACACATTTTCATTCCTAGCAGTCGGCCATTTTGCTAGCTGCAACGCTCATTGAGGAGTTACACCATGGGTGCTTCTGATTTTTCTAAATTGCCACATATTGGCGAGTCCGTTCGTCGTAAAGAGGACCTGCGCTTTCTGACCGGCGCGGGCAACTACACCGACGACATCAACATTGCCAACCAAACCTACGCCGTGTTTGTGCGCTCGCCGCACGCGCACGCCAACATCGTGTCCATCAACATCGACGCGGCCATGGCCATGCCCGGTGTGGTCATGGTATTCAGCGGCAAAGACGTTGAAGGCAAGATGGGCGGCCTGCCTTGTGGTTGGGGTATCACCAACACCGACGGCACGCCCATGGCGGAGCCGCCACACCCGGTGCTGGCCATTGGGAAAGTGCGCTACGTCGGCGATCATGTGGCCATGGTTGTGGCTGAGACGGCGCAGCAAGCCAAAGACGCGGCAGAGCACGTGGAGGTGGAATACGAAGTGCTGCAAGCATCGGTGACTTGCGCGCAAGCCCGCACCAATGCAGACCTGCACGCAGAGGCACCTGGCAACCATTGCTACAAGTGGGCCATTGGCGACAAAGCAGGTGTGGACGATGCGTTCACCACAGCACATCACATCACCAAGCTGGACCTGACCAACAACCGCTTGGTGCCCAACGCCATGGAGCCGCGCGCGGCCATTGGCCATTACAACCGCTCGGGTGACGACTACACCTTGTACGTGAGCAACCAAAACCCGCACGTTGAGCGTTTGCTCATGACGGCGTTCGTGCTGAGCCTGCCTGAGCACAAAGTGCGCGTGATTGCGCCCGACGTGGGCGGCGGCTTTGGCTCCAAAATTTACCTGTACGCCGAGGATGTGGCGCTCACCTGGGGCTCCAAGCAAATCAACCGCCCCATCAAGTGGGTATGCGACCGCAGCGAAGCCTTCCTGAGCGACGCGCACGGACGTGACCACGTCAGTACCGCCGAAATGGCCATGGACAAAGACGGTAAATTTTTGGCCATGCGCGTGCACACCGACGCCAACTTGGGCGCGTACTTGTCTACGTTTGCAACGGCTGTGCCCACCATTTTGTACGCCACCTTGTTGGCTGGCCAATACACAACGCCACAGGTGTACGTGGAGGTGGACTCATGGTTTACCAACACCGCACCTGTAGACGCCTACCGCGGCGCAGGGCGTCCTGAGGCGACCTACTTGTTGGAGCGCTTGGTGTCTCGCTGCGCATGGGAGATGAATTTGTCGCAAGACGAGATTCGCAAGCGCAACTTCATCACCAGCTTCCCTTACCAAACGCCAGTGGCTTTGCAGTACGACACCGGTGACTTCCATGCGTGCATGAACAAAGCGCAAGACATGGCTGACACCGCAGGCTTTGCGGCTCGCAAAGCCGCCTCGGCTGCCAAAGGCATGTTGCGTGGCATGGGCTACTCCAGCTACATCGAAGCCTGCGGCATTGCGCCAAGCAATATTGCAGGTGCGTTGGGCGCACGTGCTGGTTTGTTCGAGTCTGGTGAAGTGCGTGTGCACCCCACAGGCAGCGTGACCGTGTTCACCGGCTCACACAGCCATGGCCAAGGCCATGAAACCACGTTTGCACAAGTGGTGGCAGCACGCTTGGGCTTGGAAGTCGACCAGGTCGACATCGTGCACGGCGACACTGGCCGTGTGCCATTCGGCATGGGCACCTACGGCTCACGCTCCATCTCCGTGGGCGGTGCGGCCATCATGCGCGCACTGGACAAAATCGAGGCCAAGGCCAAGAAAATTGCCGCGCACTTGTTGGAAGCCAGTGACACCGACATCGAATTTGCCAACGGTGAATTCACCGTCAAAGGCACCGACAAAAAAGTGCCGTTTGCACAAGTTGCGCTCACAGCCTACGTGCCACACAACTACCCACTGGACAAGTTGGAGCCAGGCTTGAACGAGACCGCGTTCTACGACCCCACCAACTTCACCTTCCCAGCAGGCACCTACATTTGTGAGGTGGAAATCGACCCTGCAACAGGCGTCACGCGCATCGACCGATTCACCGCGGTGGACGACTTCGGCACCATCATCAACCCCATGGTTGTTGAAGGTCAGGTGCACGGTGGACTGGCTCAAGGTATTGGCCAAGCGCTGTTGGAAAACTGTGTGTACGACACCGAAACGGGCCAGTTGCTCACCGGCAGTTTCATGGACTACGCCATGCCGCGTGCCGATGACTTTCCGCAGTTCAACATTGGCCACGTGTGCACACCGTGTACGCACAACCCATTGGGCACCAAGGGCTGTGGCGAGGCTGGCGCGATTGGCTCGCCACCGGCTGTGATCAACGCGGTGCTGGACGCCTTGCACGATGTGGGCGTGACCGACTTCGACATGCCCGCCAGTCCCAACCGTGTGTGGACGGCCATTCAGTCAGCCAAAGCCTAATGGGCCAAACGCTCAAGCACCTGATACCTCTATTGGAGTTTTAAGAATGTACAACTTTGAATACACAAGCCCAAGTTCAGTAGACGAGGCCGCAGCGGCAGTGGCTGCGGGCGGGCAAGTGCTCGCTGGCGGCCAAACCTTGTTGGCCACCATGAAGCAGCGCTTGGCTGCACCTGAGACGCTGGTTGATTTGGGCAAAATTTCTGGTTTGTCCGGCGTTAAGAAAGACGGCAACAGCATCGTCATTGGTGCTATGACTCGCCACATGGACGTGGCCAACAGCGATGTGGTGCAAGCCAACATCCCGGCCTTGGCGGCGTTGGCCGGCCAAATTGGCGACCGCCAAGTGCGTGCACGCGGCACTATGGGCGGCTCGGTTGCCAACAACGACCCCGCAGCCTGCTACCCCAGCGCCGTGTTGGCCTTGAATGCAACCGTGCACACCAACAAGCGCACCATTGCGGCCGATGATTTCTTCCAAGGCATGTACACCACAGCCCTTGAAGACGGCGAGCTCATCACGGCCATCGCGTTTGAAATTCCCAAGCGCGCCGCCTACGTCAAGTTCAAGCAACCCGCGTCGCGCTTTGCCATGGTGGGCGTGTTTGTGGCCGAGCTGGCCAGTGGCCCGCGCGTGGCCATCACGGGCGCGGCATCCAGTGTGTACCGCCAAGCCGACATGGAGAAAGCCTTGGCTGGCAACTTCACCGCTGCGGCACTGGACGGTGTGGCTGTGAGCGCCAAGGGCTTGAACGCCGACTTGCACGCCAGCGCCGACTACCGGGCGCAGTTGGTGAAGGTTGTCGCGCAACGCGCAGTCACAGCTGCCGCGTAAGCGGTATGACCCACACCCACCAGCAGACCTGGCTGGCCTTGCGCCGTGTCAGTTCTGCGGGTGGCGTGTTGGACGCGCATTGCGCTTTGAATATTTGATCGTGTCTCCCCCATGCCGCAATCCATTGATGAGTTGATCGCCGCCTTAGAAGGCGTCGGTTATTACGCCGATAGGCGTTTGGCTACGGCTGTTTTTTTGGCGCTGCAGTTGGGTCGCCCCTTGTTGTTGGAGGGTGAGCCCGGTGTGGGTAAAACCGAGTTGGCCAAGGCCTTGTCGCGTGTCCTGGCTAGGCCCATGATCCGCCTGCAGTGCTTTGATGGCATGGAGCAGCGTGAAGCCTTGTACGAGTGGAACTACACGGCGCAGTTGCTGCACATGCGTGCGCTAGAGGGCAGTTCGCAGGCCAGCCCTGGTGACATTGAGCGTGCTGTGTACGGCGAGCGGTTTCTCATTGCCCGCCCGTTGCTGCAAGCCTTGCAGGCGCCGCAGCCCGGCGCTGTGCTGCTCATAGACGAGGTTGACCGCGCAGACGAGCCCTTTGAGGCCTTTCTTTTGGAATATTTGGGTGAGTACCAGGTGAGCATCCCGGAGCTGGGCACGGTACAAGCCCAGCACCGCCCCATCACCATACTCACCAGCAACCGCACCCGCGAGCTCAACGACGCGGTCAAGCGCCGCTGCCTGTACCACTGGCTGGACTACCCAGAGCGCGAGCGCGAGTTGGCCATTGTGCGTGCCCGTGTGCCCAACGCCAGCGAGCAACTCACCACGCAAGTTGCCGCTGTCGTGGGACAGTTGCGCAGCATGCCCTTTAGCAATGCCTTTCAGCGCGCACCCGGCATCGCCGAGAGCGTGGACTGGGCCAAGGCCTTGGTGGCCCTGGACACCTTGGTGGTCGACCCCGAGGTCATACAAGACACGGCTGGCATTTTGTTCAAGCAGCGCGATGACATTGCAGCCATGTCACAAGCGTTTGCCGTTGACGTCTTAGAGGCCGCAGCACAGCAAGCACAAGACGACGCTGTTTCATGAGTGCAGGCGCAGGCCAACACGCTTTAGGCGACGCGCGCAGCGGAAAAATGGCCGCCAACGTGGTGGGTTTTTTGCGCACGCTCAGGCGCGCAGGCGTGATGAGCGACGCCAACCGCGCGGCCCTAGCCTTTGACGCTTTGCGCACCGTCGGGCTGGCCAGTAAGCGAGACACACAAGCGGCTTTAGAAGCGGTATTGGTGAACAAGCACGCCGATTTGGTGGTGTTTCGTGAGCTGTTTGATGCCTACTTCAGAGACCCCAAGCTGGCCAACCAGCTGTTGGCCCAAATGCTGCCAACTGCGCAAGGCCAAGCCAATCCCAGCCCGCAGCGCGCTCGCACACGTGAGGCGCTGAGTCCGCCCAAGCCCAATGCCACTGGCAGCAAGCCCCAGTCCGAAACCCCAATAGAACTGGACGCGGCCATGACGGCCAGCGAGGTGAGGCGTATCAAGCATGCCGACTTCAACACCCTCACGGCCAGCGAGTACCACTTGGTCATGAATTTGGCCAAGCGCATCGACTTGGGTTTGCCCAAATGGCGCGCGCGCCGCTACCACAGCGCCAGCACAGGCTCTCGCGTGCATTGGTCGGCCTTGCTCAGAGACAGTGCGCGTGGACATGGCTTGAGCCCGCAGCTGCCCATGCGCGCGCGCAAATCCTTGGCACCACCGTTGGTGGTGCTGGTCGATGTGTCGGGGTCTATGGAGCGCTACACACGTTTGTTGCTGGCGTTTTTGCATGCCGCCACCAAGCCTACGCTGCCAGGTGGGCCCAGCCAGCGCCATGTGTTTGCCTTTGGCACGCACCTGAGCGACTTGAGCGCTGCGTTTGCACTGGACGACACCGATGCCATGCTTGCGCGCGTCAACACATTGGTCAGCGACTTTGCAGGTGGCACCATGCTGGGCGACAGTTTGGCCACGCTCAAGGCCCAACACGCGCGTGCTCTGGGTGGCTCGCGCGCCATCGTCATGGTCATCAGTGATGGCCTAGACACAGGCGAGCCGAGCGCCTTGGACCAGCATTTAGAGTGGCTCAAACTGCACAGCAAGCGCTTGTTGTGGCTCAACCCGTTGCTGCGCTTTGACCAATATGTGCCGGCCGCGCAAGGCGCGCAGTTGTTGCACGCCCACAGCGATGCCATGCTGGCGGTTCACAATGTGGACAGTTTGCACATGCTCGCCAGTAGTATTGCCCAGCTCATGCGCTCGGCACGCTGACATCATTTAACCGTTACGGAGGACTTCACAATGGACATGCAAGGCTCAAAAGAATTGGGTGTATCGCAACAAATCGCTTGGGATGCGCTGAACAACCCCGATGTACTCAAGGCCTGTATCCCCGGCTGTACCAAGGTAGAAGCCACCGGCGACAACGCCTTTGAAATGGCTGTGTCCTTGAAAATTGGCCCTGTATCGGCCAAGTTCACCGGCAGCATTGTGCTCACCGATGTGGACGCACCCAACTCCTACACCCTGCAATTTGAGGGCCAGGGTGGCCCAGCAGGCTTTGGCAAGGGCTCGTCGCACGTTCAGCTCACGCCCAACGGCAACGGCTGTTTGCTCAACTACACCGTGAACGCGTCTGTGGGCGGCAAAGTTGCACAGCTGGGCCAGCGCCTCATCGACGGTGTGGCCGGCAAGATGGCCGACGATTTCTTCAAGCGTTTCGAGGCCTACTTGGCCGAGCACCACGGCGTGGCTGCAGACGCAGCGCCAAGTGGTGCGGCAGATGCCAGCAGTGGTGGCGCTGCGCACAGCGCGGCTGCGCCACACGGCGATGAGTATGAATCCCGCGGTGCATCCAAGCGCATCAACTGGATGGTGGCCGTGGCCGTGCTGGGCTTGGTGGCGTACTACGCCCTGCGCCAGGTCTGAGCGAAAGTTTAGAGCTAAAGCTAAGCGCGAGAAGGTAAGCACGAGAAGGTTTGAACCCAAGCGTGTGAGCGCCCGGTTGTGGATGCCACACCACCCGTTCAACCAACGCCGCCACGCAACAGCCCAACCGACACACTGCAATAGGAACACAGGCCATGGACAATTTAGACCTCACCGTGCTCAAAACGCTTCGCGATTGGCGTGTGGCTGGCCACCGTGCTTTGTTGGCCACCGTCGTGAGAACCTGGGGCTCTTCACCGCGTCCGGTGGGCTCCATCATGGCCATGCGGGCCGACGGTGCGGTGGTGGGCTCTGTCTCGGGCGGCTGCATTGAAGACGACCTGATCAACCGCTACACCTTGGCCTACCGCGGCGAGGCCAGCGCCGATTCAAACACCGCTTCACAGGCACACAACGCCAACCAGGCGACAGATGCAGCCAATACGGCAAACACGGCCAATGCAGCAGAGGCGCCAGTCCACGCCATACCCAGCGGCGCACCGCAGCGTGTGAGCTACGGCGTGAGTGCCGATGAGGCGCACCGCTTTGGACTGCCGTGCGGCGGTACATTGGAGTTGTTGCTGGAGTTTGACCCCGAGGCGCAGCAGCTCGTGGACTTGGTCGGCAATCTAGATCAAGGCTTGTTGGTGTGCCGGCGTCTGGACTTGCTCAGCGGGCAGGCCAGTTGCGCCCTGAGCGCAGCGCCCGCGGCCTTAACGCTGGACGCTACGGCCTTGGTCAACACCTTTGGCCCGGGCTATCGCATGCTCATCATTGGTGCGGGGCAGCTCAGTGAGTACTTGGCTACCATGGCCTTGTTCAGCGGGTTTTCTGTCACCGTGTGCGACCCGCGCGATGAATACCGTGGGGCGTGGCAAGTGCCTGCGGCCAAGGTGGTGAGCACCATGCCGGACGACGAGGTCAAGGCCTTTGCGCCGGACTCGCGCAGTTGCGTGGTCGCGCTCACACACGACCCCAAGCTAGACGACTTGGCCTTGCTGGAGGCCTTGGATACACCCGCGTTTTACGTGGGTGCCATTGGCTCTCGGCGCAACCACGCCTCGCGCACACAGCGCATGATCGAGCACTTTGAGCAAACCGAGGCCGGCTTGCAGCGCCTGCGTGGCCCCATTGGTATTTACATTGGTAGTAAGACGCCGCCTGAGATCGCAGTGAGCGTGATGGCGGAAATTTTGGCCGTCAAAAACAATGTGACCTTGCCGCGGGACATGGCTGTGGGTTTGGCCAAAGAGCGTTTGGAAACACCACACAACGACCCCGGCATGGCGTGTGGTGTGGGCGACGTGGCCTAGAGAAGCTGCGCTATTGCGCTGTGCTTTGCCACAGCCACTGCGCGGTGCGCATGCCTGCGTAGGTCAGCGCCAAAGAGCCGAGCAAGTTCAAGCCCGCATTGGCCAGTGCGCTTGCAAAGTGCCCACTGTGCAGCAGGTTGACGGTTTCCAGCGAAAACGTAGAGAAGGTCGTGAGTGCGCCCAAGAAGCCCGTCATGATGAGCAAGCGCCACATGGGGTCTAGGGCGGTGTGGGTTTGCAGCCATACAAAGCCCAGGCCCACCAAGTAAGCGCCAATCCAGTTGGCGCTGAGCGTGCCCACGGCCACGCCGGTGGAGCCCGCTTGGTTGAGCCACACGCTCAGTTGCCAGCGGCTGACAGCGCCTAAGCTGGCACCAATACAAATTGCAATGACTGAGTACATAGAGGGCACCGCGCCGCAGCGCGTATCTTGTGTTGTGCCCCATTGTAGGCGTGCCAGACCGCAGGGCAGGCAAGCGTTGCCGGCGCTGCGGTTGGGCTGGCGTTTGCTATTTGCCCAGCGGCTTGTCGTTAACCGTCAGACCTGCGGCCGACAGTTTGGCCGCACGTGCATCACCCACGCCTTTGACGCGCTTGATGAAATCGGCCCAGTCTTTGAACTTGCCCGCCTTGCGCTCATCCACAATGACTTTGGACACGACGGGGCCAATCCCTTTCACGCCCGCGAGCTCGGCTGCGCTGCCTTTGTTGGCGTCTACACCTGCCATGGCCCACGCTGTGGCCAAGCACGCAACAAGGCCTATGGTGGCTTTCAAAATGCTGTGAAACATGTTAATTCTCCCTGAACGACTTGTTATCAACACACTGTGCAGGCCGGATTGCCCACACGGGCCTGTTGTAGTCCGGAAAGGGTGTCGCGGCGAATCCATACAAATCCCTAGTGTCAGTGCCCCGGTAGATGTGTGACAGTGCTGGTTTGTGCTGCCGCCAAGAAAGCCTCGCCTTGTCTCGTATGATGCTGGGAGTTGTTAATAGAGGTGTTATTTCATGTTAGATGTAGTTTCTTTGCGCAAAGACTTGGCTGCCGTGGTGGCGACGTTGGAAAAGCGCAAGACCCCACAGCCGTTCTTAGATGTGCAGGCCTTCACGGCCTTAGAGAACACGCGCAAGCATTTACAGGTGCGCACCGAAGAGCTCCAAGCCCAGCGCAACAGCTTGAGCAAGCACATTGGCCAGCTCAAATCCAAAGGTGAATCGGCCGATGCCGTCATGGCGCAAGTGGGCGCGATCAAAGAAGAGTTGGACAGCTCGGCGGCCCAGCTGGATGTGTTGCAAGAGCAGCTGCACGCCTTGCTGTTGGGTGTGCCCAATTTGCCGCAAGACGACGTGCCTGTGGGCAGCAGCGAGGCCGATAACGTCGAGTTGCGCCGCTGGTCGCCAGCCGGTGGCGCCGGTGCATCTGCCACGCCGCTGGGCTTTGAGGCGCAAGACCACGTGGCCTTGGGTGAGCCCTTGGGCTTGGATTTTGAAATGGGTGCCAAGCTGTCGGGCTCGCGTTTTTCTGTGCTCAAAGGCCCCATGGCCAGGCTGCACCGGGCTTTGGCCGCGTTCATGCTGGACACCCAAACTGAGCAGCACGGCTACACCGAGTGCTACACGCCCTACATGGTGAATGCCAATTCACTCAAGGCCACAGGCCAGTTGCCCAAGTTTGAGGAAGACTTGTTTGCCGCCATCAAGGGTGGCCAAGACGGCGACACCGACGGCTTGAGCGACGACACATCGCTGTACCTCATTCCCACATCAGAAGTGCCACTGACCAACTTCGTGCGCGACACCATCGCCACGGAAGCCCAGCTGCCCATGAAATTCACGGCGCACACGCCATGCTTTAGGTCAGAGGCGGGCAGCCACGGGCGCGACACCCGCGGCATGATTCGCCAACACCAGTTCGACAAGGTTGAAATGGTGCAAGTGGTGCACCCCGACCACAGTGAGGCTGCGTTGCAAGAAATGACCGGCCATGCTGAAGCCATATTGCAGGCGCTGGAGCTGCCATACCGTGTGATGTTGTTGTGCACGGGTGATATGGGTTTTGGCGCCACCAAAACGCACGACCTCGAGGTGTGGCTGCCCGCGCAAAACACCTACCGTGAAATCAGCTCGGTCTCCAATTGCCAAGCCTTCCAAGCTCGCCGCATGCAAGCTCGCTTTAAAAACGCAGCCGGTAAAAACGACTGGGTGCACACGCTCAACGGCTCTGGTTTGGCCGTGGGCCGTACCTTGGTGGCAGTGCTGGAAAACCACCAACAAGCCGACGGCAGCATCCGCATACCAGCGGCGCTGCAGGCCTACATGGGCGGTGTCAAAGAGCTGCGTTTGTAAGCTGCGTGCGGATGGATGGGCTGTTGAATCGTGCGGTGAATTGGCGGTTTGGCGACGTGGTGACGTGGCGACGTGGCAAATTTTTTGATTTGTCAGATCGTCAGTAGGTGGGTGAGTTGGTGGTCGGGTGGACTGGCGTTCGTTGGTGCACGTCCCGACAACCTCACGCGTGACACTTCACACCCCATACCGCGCACCCCGCACGCCACATCCCATACTGCACGCTTCATACGGTTACTGCACAACCACACCACCGTGCATCGGACGATACAAAAAAGGCACCCTAGGGTGCCTTTTGCTGTGCGTGTTCGGCTTTTTTACTGTCCCTATGCGGCCTATGCGTTTTTTTCTTTGTGCTTTGCGCTGAAGCCTACCTAAAGCCCACGCGGTCTAGCATTTGCTGCACCGCGACCTGTTTGGCGCCTATGTCGGCGATGGGCGTGGTGTCGGTGTTAAACCCGTTGGCCGTCATTGCGTTGAGCGCCGTGTTGGTCATGGCAACGCCTGGCACAGCGGGCCATTCGTTGTTGCCGTTGGCAAAGTGCGCTTGCGCCGCGTCGCTGGCCAAGTACTCTAAAAATCGCACAGCGCCTGCTTTGTGCGGCGCATTGGCTGCGACCGCGCCGCCAGCCACGTTCATGTGTGTGCCCGTGGTGGCTTGGTTGGGCATGACCACGCGCAGGGCAGCCACCACCGCTTGGTCAGCGGGCTTGTCCGAGCGCATGAGACGCGCAAGGTAGTAGCTGTTGGCCACGGCAATGGCGCATTCGCCAGAGGCCACTG
>JANREF010000317.1 GCA_030726195.1 Burkholderiaceae bacterium
ACCCTGTCTCGTTCCTAAAAAACAGCAGTAGCGCCGCAAAGGTCAGGGCTTGCGTGATGATGGAGAAATACACCCCTTTGATTTGCGAGCGGAACGCGAAGTAGCCAAACACAAAGGCCACAGCGCCCGGCACCAACACCACCAGCGCAAGCGTTGCGCCAAAGCTGTGCGACAGCCCCCAGAACCACGGCATTTCCTTCCAATCTAAGAACACCATAAAGTCTGGCAGCGCACTTTTGTAATTGCCGTCCAACCCAATTTGGCGCATGAGATACATACCCATCACATAGCCGCCCAAGGCAAAAAACAAACCGTGGCCCAAGCTCAAAATACCGGTATACCCCCAAATGAGGTCAATGGCTAAAGCACATATGGCGTAGCACATGATCTTGCCAATCAGGCCAACCCAGTAGTCGTCTAGGTGCCACACGCTGGTCTGAGGCACCCACAGGTTCAACACCGGCGCCAGCACACAGACCACCAACACGGCCACCAGCATGGCGCTCCACCCCGCACGGCTCAACAAGGCAGGTGGCTGCGGCAACAGGGCATGGCGTACGTCATTCATCTCAACAGACTTGGTCATGATTGGGCACTCCGTCCTTTCATAGCAAAAATGCCTTGAGGACGTTTTTGTATGAACACAATGATGAAGACCAACACGGCAATTTTTGCCAGCACAGCGCCCACCCAACCTTCAAGAAACTTGTTCAACACACCCAGGCCCAAAGCGGCATACACCGTGCCCGCGAGCTGCCCCACGCCGCCGAGCACCACCACCATGAACGAGTCGACGATGTAGTTTTGACCCAAGTCAGGCCCCACGTTGCCCACTTGGCTGAGCGCACAGCCAGCAAGTCCCGCCACCCCAGAGCCCAAGCCAAACGCATAGGTATCCACGCGTGCGGTATTCACCCCCATACACGCTGCGATAGGTCGATTTTGTGTGACGCCGCGCACAAACAAGCCCAGTCTCGTTTTGGTAATGAGCAAGGTCAACGCAACCAATACACACAAGGAAAAGCCGATGATGACCATACGGTTCCAAGGCAAGCTCAAATTGCCCATGAGCAGCACACTGCCACTCATCCAGCTGGGGTTTTCAACGCCCACATTTTGGGCACCAAACAACGAGCGCACTGATTGCATCAGCACCAAGCTGATACCCCATGTGGCCAACAGTGTCTCAAGCGGGCGTCCATACAAAAACCGAATGACCAAGCGCTCCATGAGCACGCCCACGAGCGCCGCACTGATGAAAGCCACAGGCATGGCCACCAGCAAATAGCCATCAAACCAAGTGGGCCACCACTGCTTGAATGCCAGCTGCACCAGCCAGGTCGCGTAGGCACCAATCATGATGAGCTCGCCATGGGCCATGTTGATGACACCCATCAAGCCGTAGGTAATGGCCAAGCCCAAGGCGGCCAGCAGCAATATGGAGCCCAAACTGGCACCCGTGAAGACCTGAGCCATGAAAGCGCTGATGGACAAGGCGCGGTCCACATCGGCAAGCGACACCTTCAAAGCCTTCAGAACCAAGGGGTCGGACTCTACATCCAAGGCCTGCAACAGCAAAGGCCGCACAATGGCGCGCTTGGCCTCACCCAGCTTGTGCGCTGCGTCCAACCGCACTGTTATTTGATCGCTGCCAATGCCTACTGCGGCTTGGGCCAACAGCAGCAACTGCGCCGCGCTTGCATCGATATTGGGTTGCGCCAAAGCCCTTGAAATGAGGGGCAATTGGGCAGGGTCTGGGTCGTCAAACGCACGGGCCTGAATAACTCTCGCCGCCTCCAACTGTCGCTGTGGCGGGCTGCCCACCACATCGAGTGCTGCCAAGGCCACCTCAATGACACCGCGTAACCGGTTGTTGATCATGGCGTCTTCGGCCATATCGAGCAGCGCCACAGGTGCACCGCTGAGCGCGTCTGAGGCGACACCGTCGGCTGCCACGATCACGACTTGCTCACCCTGCACGCGCACTTGCTCGTCGCCCAGTGCGCGAATCAATGTATGGCCACGGACGTCGTCTTGTGTGGCCAACTGGCGAATCAGCGCAACGCGCTCATCGTTGTCGCCGCTGGCCAATACCAGCGCATCAACTGCCGTTAAAGCATGGGCTTGCAACGCCGCTAGCAAACTGATGAGACCAACCCATGTGGCCAACCAGTGGTGTTTGTGCAAACGCATGGTGGTGAAATTCTCTGAACAAGCTACTCAGGCCAACGCCTTCTTCACACAGCAGCCAGGGCTGCTGCCTTGACCAAACTGCGCACCTGAGCCGCAATGCAGTGATGCATTGCGGCCGCGTCGACGTTACTTCAGCGTCGGTACGTTTTTCTTGCCCTTGTTCTCGGCAATGTAATCACTCCAGGGGTCCGCCACGACTGGGCCTTTGGTCTTCCACACCACGTTGAACTGGCCGTCCGCCTTGACCTCACCAATAAACACGGGCTTGTGCAGGTGGTGGTTTTCTTTATCCATGGTGCTCATGAAACCGCCAGGCGCTTGGAAGGTTTGTCCAGCCATGGCTGCCACCACTTTGTCCGTATCGGTCGTGCCAGCTTTGGCAACCGCCTGCGCCCACATGTTCAAACCAATGTAAGTCGCCTCCATGGGGTCATTGGTCAATGGCTTGTCTTTGTGCCCTGCAATACCCTTGGCCTTGGCGTATGAGGCCCATTTGGCCTTGAAATCATTGTTGGCAGCGCCCTTGATGGACATGAAGTAGTTCCATGCCGCCAAGTGACCGACCAAAGGCTTGGTG
>JANREF010000318.1 GCA_030726195.1 Burkholderiaceae bacterium
TCTACATCACGGGCGACATCACCGTGGCTGACATTGCCCGATTGAACCAACAACGCGTGACTACCGAAGAAGATGGCGAAGACAATTCACGCCTCGCGCTGCCCAATCACGCCGAATAAATTGCACATGAGTAACAAGCCTTTGCCCCACGATCTGTATCCTGAAACCTTGGCTGTTCGCTTAGGGGTAGAGCGCAGCCAGTACGGCGAAAACTCTGAAGCGCTGTATTTGACAAGCGGCTATGTGCAACCCTCAGCACAGGTCTCAGCGGACAAGTTTTCCGGCGAAGAAGATGGCTACACCTATGGCCGCGCAGGTAACCCCACGGTCAGCAGCTTCGAGATGCGTTTAGCAGCCTTGGAGGGTAGCGAGGCGGCTATCGCCACCTCCAGCGGTATGTCCTCCATCATGCTGATGTTGTTCAGCTTGCTCAAGGCGGGTGACCATGTGGTGTTCTCGCAGTCCATGTTTGGCTCGACCATCAAACTGATTGGTTCGGAGTTTGCTCGCTTTGGGGTCGAATCCACCATGGTGCCGCAAACAGATTTGGCTGCTTGGAAGGCCGCTATTAGCCCTAACACCAAGCTCTTATTTGCCGAGACGCCCACCAACCCGCTGACCGATGTATGCGACATCACAGCGTTGGCCGATATGGCGCATAACGCTGGGGCATTGCTGTGTGTCGATAACTGCTTTGCCACGCCCATATTGCAAAAGCCCATGGCCATGGGTTGTGACATCGTGATGCATTCGGGCACCAAATATTTGGACGGGCAGGGGCGTGTCATGGCGGGTGCGTTGTGCGCCAGCGAGGCGCTGGTGATGAAAAAGTTTTTGCCCGTTATGAAAAATGCGGGCATGGTGTTAGCGCCCTTCAACGCTTGGGTGGTACTCAAGGGTCTAGAGACCTTGGACATCCGCATGAAAGCCCAAAGCGCCAAGGCGCACGAGTTGGCTGCTTGGCTAGAGCAGCACCCTGCAGTGTCTCGGGTGTATTACCCCGGCTTGAAAAGTCATCCTCAGCACGAACTTTCCATGAAGCAAATGTCTAACTTGGGTGGCGCTGTGCTGTCCTTTGACGTGAAGGCCGGTGATCCGGTGCAAGCTCGGGAACGCGCTTTCCATGTTCTTGACAGCTTGCAAGTGATGTCGCTTTGCACCAATTTGGGCGACACCAAAACCCTGTTGACACACCCAGCCAGCACCTCACACGGCAAGCTGTCTGAAGAGCAGCGCCAAGCCGCTGGCATTGGCCAAGGACTCATTCGTGTGGCCGTGGGCTTGGAGCATGTGGGCGACATGACAAACGATTTACTTCGCGGACTCGCATGAATACCAGAACCCGATTTGCCCCATCACCCACGGGTTTTATTCACCTAGGCAACATCCGATCGGCCTTGTACCCATGGGCATTTGCACGGGCGACGGGTGGCAAGTTCATCTTGCGCATCGAAGACACCGACGTAGAGCGTTCGTCTCAAGAGGCTGTGGATGTGATTTTGCAAGGCATGGCATGGTTGGGCTTGGACCACGACGAAGGTCCTTTCTACCAAATGCATCGCATGGACCGCTACAAAGAGGTGCTGGCGCAATTGGTGGCGGCAGGTCATGTGTACCCCTGCTACATGAGTGTGGCTGAGTTGGATGCGCTGCGCGAGCGTCAAATGGCCGCCAAAGAAAAGCCACGTTACGACGGCACTTGGCGACCAGAGCCTGGTAAGACATTACCTGCTATCCCCGATGGCGTTCAGCCTGTGTTGCGATTCAAAACACCTTTACAAGGGGTGGTGTCGTGGGAAGACAAGGTCAAGGGTTTGATCGAGATTCGCAATAACGAGTTGGATGATTTGGTGATTGCGCGGCCTGACGGCACACCCACCTACAACTTCTGCGTGGTGGTGGACGACATCGACATGGCCATCACCCACGTGATTCGCGGTGACGACCATGTGAACAACACGCCGCGTCAAATTCACATCTTCAAAGCCTTGGGACATGAACCGCCTGTGTATGCGCATTTGCCTACTGTGCTCAACGAGCAGGGCGACAAGCTCAGCAAACGCACAGGCGCCAAGCCTGTCACCCAGTTCCGTGACGAGGGCTTCTTGCCCGAGGCGATGGTGAACTACCTTGCGCGTTTGGGTTGGAGTCATGGTGACGATGAAATTTTCAGCAAAGCGCAGTTTGTTGAATGGTTCAACTTAGATCACTTGGGTAAAAGTGCTGCACAGTTTGACGATGCCAAGCTGCGCTGGGTGAACGCCCAGCACCTCAAGGCCATGCATGATGATGCCTTGGCAGTCTTGGTGCAAGCGCAGTTGGCTTTGAAAGGCCTCGAAGCTGATACACGATTGCCAGCTATTTGCGGTTTGTTCAAAGACCGTTGCGACACCACCGTGGCGCTGGCAAATTGGGCTGAGGCTTTTTATGTCGACGTACACCCCGTTGCAGAAGACTTGGTCAAGCACGTCACTGTTGAGGTGAAACCCGCGCTGCAATTGCTGGCCGATAAACTGGTCGCATTACCCGAGTGGAGTGTGGTCGCCATCAGCGCAGCCATCAAAGAGGTGCTGGCTGAAAAGGCCCTGAAGATGGCGCAACTGGCCATGCCGGTGCGGGTGTTGGTGATGGGTACGCCGCAAACACCATCGGTCGACGCGGTGCTGCACTTGTGTGGTCTGCAAATAGTTTTGCAACGCCTCAAGGCGGCTTAAAAAAGTTGGTTATACTCTCGGGCTCGACACCCAATGGGGGTATAGCTCAGCTGG
>JANREF010000319.1:0-10812 GCA_030726195.1 Burkholderiaceae bacterium
CGCATGCTGGAATCAAAATCCAGTGCCTTAACCAACTTGGCGACTCCCCTACACGTGGTTTGCTAGACGTAGCTGGTAACAGCCACCGCTTTCAAACCGCTTCTTAGGCTGCTACAAACGGCTTGTTAAAGCTGCTTATCGTGTCCGTCGAAGCCCTCTATTATCCAACACTTTTTGGCGAAATCCAATCAGCGAGTGGATGTTTTCTTAAATTTTTGCATTTGTGCGACAGCCAACCGCTGGGCAACCCTTCTGGCTGCGCCTGCGTATTGAAGTCGCTAGTGGAAAAGTGTGCAAAAACTGCGCTGCCTGAGCCGCTCATGCGTGGGACTAGGCCTTGGCGCGTCAGCCAATCACACGCGCTTGCCACGTCCGGACACAGTTGCTGCGCCACAGGCTGCAAGTCGTTGTGACCATAAGCCCACAGGGCTTGCGGCGTGAGGCCTTGCAGCGCCGATAGGCTGATGGCTGGTGTGTTGCGTGTGAGATCGGGCGCGCGAAACAGGTCGGGTGTGGCCACACCCGCTTGGGGTTTGATCACCCACACATGGGTCTGCGGTAGGTCTATGGGGGTGATGTGCTCGCCAATGCCTTGGACAAAGGCGTTGTGTCCGCGTACAAAAAAAGGCACGTCTGCGCCCAGTTGCACGGCCAAGCTGCAGAGTTGGTCGGTGTTGAGGCCGGTGTGCCACAGCTGGTTGAGCGCCAAGAGGCAGGTCGCGGCATCGGACGAGCCACCACCCAAGCCCGCTTGGGCAGGTAGGTGTTTGTGCAGCGCAATGCGCGCGCCCAGTGTGGTGCCCGTGGCTTGCTGCAGCAGTGTGGCGGCTTGGACGCACAAGTCGTTGGCTGGCAGCTGCAAGGCGGTGTTGGCATGGTCGGTGCGCGCAATGCAGCTGGCGTTGGTGACTTCGATGTCCACGTAGTCGCCCCAGTCCAGCATCATAAAAATAGATTGCAGCAGGTGCATGCCATCGCCACGTTTGCCGATCACGTGCAAAAACGTGTTGATTTTCGCGGGTGCGGCCAGGTCACACCAATGGCCTTGGGCGATGCGCTGGGGTTGTTTCATGGTGCGCATCGGGCCGTTGATGTTGGCACGATGGCGCCCTTGGCCGGTGGTGTGAACACAATGGTGAGCGACAAGGCAGGTGCAGGCTGTGCGCGCCAGGCTTTGAGTCGGCCTTGGGCGGCTTGGCACAAGTCCACGCGCCAAGCACTGTCCGCTAGTGCGGGCGAGGGCGCCGTATCTGCTCGGCCCTCAAGCCAGTCGAACAGGGCTTCAACAGGCAGGTTGGTTTGGCCTAGCTCGCTGCTCAGTGCACGCAAATTGGCATAGTCGGTGTACTGGCCGCCTTTAATCAGGCTCGCCTTGTTGGGCTGCCACTGTGCACGCGCAATGGTGGTGCCTATTGGTGAGAGGATGTCAAGCTGCCCGCGTTGGGCAGAGCCTTGCAACTCAAAGCTGGCGCGTTGCGACTGTTTGGGCTCGGTGTCTATCACCACTACAAATCGGCCTTGCCAAAACGTGGTGGGTTGGGCAGGGGCGCTGTCGGCAGGGGGCGAGAGGTTGGCACAGCCGCCAAGCCATGCGCCCAGCAACAACGGTGCCGATAGCGCGCGGATCAGCCGCAAGCAAAGCTGCCGACCCGTCATTTAGGGCTCAACACCGAAGCGCTGCATGGTGGCGCGCAATGTGTCGTTGTCGGGTTGGCGGCTCAGCGCCTCGCGCCACAAACTGATGGCGGCGTCTTGCTGGTTGCCCTGCCACAGGACCTCACCCAAGTGGCCTGCAATCTCACCGTCGGCTTTGATGTTGTAGGCTTTGCGCAGCACACTTTCGGCCTTGTCGAGCTGCCCCATTCGGAAGTACACCCAGCCCAGACTGTCGGTGATGTATGGGTCATAGGGCGCAAAAGTGAGCGCTTTTTCTATGAGCGTGAGCGCCTCGGGCAAGCGCTCGCCACGGTCGGCCAAGGCGTACCCCAATGCGTTGTAAGCGTGGTGGTGGTCGGGTTTGATGTCCATAACGCGGCGCAGCAAACGCTCCATGTCCGCAGGCTGGTCCAGCTTGTCAGCCAGCATGGCTTGCTCGTACAGCAGGTCTGGGTCGTTGGGAAAACGCTGGTTCATGTCGGCCAGCAGCATGTACGCGCGGTACATTTGATCAAACTGGCGCAGCCACTGCACCTGGGTGGCCTGTTTGATGCGCAGCTGTGCGGCGTTGGTTTGGGGCATGCCGTCAAGCAAAGCGTAGCCACGGTCAATGAAGCCCTGTTTGCCCAGCAAGACGGCGCGCTTGTACAACACCGTTTGCGCATCTTGCGCATGGTTGACTTGGCCTAGCCACTTCTCGGCCTCGGTCCAATTGCCTTTGGCTTGCTCAACGTCGCTGAGTAAAAAAAGCGCTTGTGTGATGGCTGCTTGCGCGCTGGGTGAGACTGGCCTGTTGGATGCGTCTGGTGTGTCCTGTGTGTCCTGTGCGTCCCGCAGGTCTTGGGCGTCTTGCTCGTCTTGTGGCGGGCGTTGGCTGTCAGCGGCTTGCTCCGAATAAGCCTTGCCAATGGCCAGTGCCTGCATGGCCGCTTGTTGGGCCTGTACGGTGTCGTTTTGGTCCAACCACAGTTGGCCTAGCAGCAGCCAAGCGGGGACGTCATTGGCATCCTCTCGCAGCACTTGCTGCGTTTGGCGTTGGGCTTCGCGTGTGCGGTGGTCGCTGTACAAGACTTTTGCGTACTCAAAGCGTACGCGTGTGTTGTGTGTTTTGGTGTTCAGGTGCGCCAAGACGATGGGCTCGGCTTGTGTGACGCCTTGATCCATTAGGGCCAGTGCGAGCCTGGCGCCGTCTGCCTCTTCGGTGTTGACGCGCTGGGCTTGGCGTGCGCTGTCGAGTGCGGCGGCGGTGCGCCCTTTACTGAGTTGCACAAAGCCAATGGCAGCGTGCGCAGCTGATGCGGTGTCGGTCTGTGCCACAAATGGCTTGAGGGCTTGTTGCAGTACGCGAACCGTATCCACTTGGGAGTTGGCCGGTAGCCGCTGAAGCGTGAGCGGTATTGCGCGAATGAGTTCAACCCGGTCTGGTGCTGCGGACAGGTTGAGAATGCGGCTGAGGCTGTTGGCAATGTCTTGCTCACGCCCCAGTGCCAGCGACAACCTGAGTACGGCGCGTTGTGCATCTAGAGAGTCTGGCAGCGCTGCGGCCCACATGCCGGCTGCTTGCCAAGCCAAGGGGCCTGAGCCCGCCGCGACTGCAATGTCGACTGCGCGTTCATACAGACGCGGGTCTGCACTGGTTTTGGCAGCCTCTATCAAGAAGCGGTACGCGGCAGTGCTGTCACCTGCACGGGCGGCAATTTCGCCTACCAGCGTTTGGTAGAACTGCAAGCGAGCATCTTGCCTGCTGGCTTTTGCGGCGTGATTGACATCTTGTGCAAACACCGAGCTTCCAAACAGCCCAGCACTGCAGAACGCGGCAGCGCATGCCCAAGTCCTCAGGCGCAAAGAAGCGCCGAGCGAATGGCCGCGGGGCCGATGTGGCCGTGATGCAAAGTATGCGAAAGCCGGTTGGGGCATATACAAAAGCGCTCGCTGTAGGACGGTGTGCATGGTTGGTGCTTAACCCAGCGTGCCATAGGGCTAAGCAGCCGCTGCACGGGAGTGTGATGCGTATATCGATAATACGCCATGCCCGAGTTACCAGAAGTCGAAGTCACCAAGCGCAGCCTTGCGCCTATGCTCAGTTTGTCACGCGTTGTGAGCGTGCGTTTGGGCAAGCCACTGCGTTGGCCCTTGGGCTGCGAGCCAGACAGCCTGAACGGGCGTTTGATTCAGGGTGTACGCCGGCGGGGCAAGTATTTGCTGATTGATTTGGATGAGGGCTTGCTGTTGCTGCACTTGGGCATGTCCGGCAGTGTTGCCGTGACGCGCGATTGGCCTGGGCAGGCTGGGGCGCATGACCATTTCGACCTTGAAACAAGCGCCTGCTGGCTGCGCTTGCATGACCCTAGGCGCTTTGGCGCTGTGGTTTATGCACCCAGCGAGCACAGTCCGCAGGCACAAAAGTTGTTGGGTCATCTCGGGCTTGAGCCCTTGGAGGCGGGCTTTACGGCGCAGCGTTTGCTAGAAGGGTTGAGCAAGCGCTCGGGTGCGATCAAACAGGTATTGCTCGGTGGCGATGTGGTGGTGGGTGTGGGTAATATTTACGCCTCGGAGGCGTTGTTCATGTCGGGTATTCGGCCCACGCGCGCGGCCAACCGTATCAGCAAAGCCCGCGTTGATAAGCTGTACGCTGCGATCAGAACCGTGTTGGCCAGGGCGATTGATTTGGGTGGCAGCAGCTTGCGCGACTTTAAACACACCAACGGTGAGCATGGCCTGTTTCAGGCCAGCTCACAGGTGTATGGCCGCGCGGGCGAGCCATGTACCCACTGTCAAGCGCCGATCAAGCGCATCGTGCAAGGCCAACGGGCCACCTATTTCTGCGCATCATGTCAACGCTAACAAGCCCCACACAAGGCACGCCATCTGCGCGGCAAATGGCTCATTTCGCCCCCACACTGGTGGCGTGGCAGGCCGAGCACGGTCGCCATCATTTACCTTGGCAGCGCACGCAAGACCCTTACCACGTGTGGTTGTCGGAGATCATGCTGCAGCAAACCCAGGTGAGTACCGTGCTGGACTATTTTGAGCGGTTTTTGGCCGCACTGCCCAGTGTGGTGGCTTTGGCAGCTGCGCCGCAAGAGCAGGTCATGGCCTTGTGGGCAGGCCTGGGTTATTACAGTCGAGCGCGCAATCTACACCGCTGTGCGCAAGAGGTCGTGGCGCGTTTTGGCGGCGAGTTTCCGCCAACTGCAGCGCAGCTGGAAACCTTGCCTGGCATTGGCCCTTCCACCGCTGCGGCGATTGCCTCTTTTTGTTTTGGTGAGCGCATCTCCATTTACGACGGCAACGTCAAACGTGTGTTGTCGCGCCTGCTCGCGTTTGACGGTGACTTGTCGGGCGGGGCGGCTAACAAGTTGCTGCACGCGCATGCGCAGGCCTTGGTTGTAGGCTCTGGCCAGGCCATGGCCATGCCGCGCTACACACAGGGCTTGATGGATTTGGGTGCCACGGTGTGCCACCTCAAGGCCCCTAATTGCGGGCGCTGCCCTGTTCGTGAGATGTGCGCAGCCCATGCAGCGGATGAGGCAGCGCGTTACCCCATCAAAACCAAGCGCATCAAGCGCACATCTGAGCGCTGGTATTTGCTGTTACTTGACAAGGGCGATGCCGTTTGGCTGCAGCAGCGGGGTGACGCTGGTATCTGGGGTGGCTTGCAAGCGCCCCTGGTGTTCAGCGCGCTGGCGGATATGGCGCGGTGGTTGCAGTTGCACGGCGGTATGTTGGCGGTGTCGGGGCCATCGCAGGTATCGCCAATATCGCAAGTATTTGGGGCCTCGCCTGAGCTGCAAGCGTTGCAGCTCAGCGATTTGGTGCAGCCCACCATCAAGCACCAACTCACACACAAAGAGCTGTTTTTAACGCCTGTGGTGGTGCCCGTGGCGCAGGCCGCTGGCCCACTGGGCGTTGGCGAGGCGGGTGAGCAGTACGTAGGGGCTTGGGTAGACAAAAGCCAACTGGCGCAGGCAGCCTTGCCCGCGCCTATCAAAAAGTGGCTGTTGGCTGCAGGCTAGGGCACGCCAGCGAAGATTGAGAGCGAAGATTGAGACTTGAGACTTGAGACCACGAGTTAAGACTGCGGGCTCAGGCTCAGGCTCAGACTACTGGCAGACGCTGCAGTTGAAGCTGCAAGGTGTGCAGGTGTGCAGGTGGTGGCCATTTCCCAAATGCTGAACACGCGCCGCGTTGATCACTTGTTGGGTTCGCTGGTCGTGTGCAACCCGCGCGCAGCAGAGTTTGGGCCGCGGCCTCTTACGTGGCCAGCTTGCTCAACTCTCGGTGGCGCACTTGGGTGTGCCAGTGCGGGGCAAACGCCTGGCTGAGTGTCTGGGCCACATACACCGACCGGTGCTGCCCGCCTGTGCAGCCTATGGCTACCGTGACATAGGCGCGGTGGTCGGACTGCAATGTCGGCAACCAGTGTTGTAAAAATTGGGTGATGTGTTGCGCCATGTCGTGCACGGCAGGCTGGGCGCTCAAATAGTCGATGACGCCTTGGTCCAAGCCTGTTTGCGCTTTGAGCGCGGGCTCGTAATGCGGGTTGGGGAGCATGCGCACATCGAACACAAAATCCGCGTCCATTGGCAAGCCACGTTTGAAGGCGAATGACTCAAACATGAGCTGCAAGCCTTCATTTTGGGCGCTGTGGCCAATCAGTGCCTTGATGTGGCTGCGCAAGTTGGCCGCGCTGGTTTGGCTGGTGTCAACAACGTGGGCTTGGTCACGCAGGTCGCTGAGCAGCTCACGCTCTAGCTCAATGGCGTCGGTGAGCAAGCGGCGTTGTGTTGGGGGCTGGTGCACTGCGTCACCGGCGGCGGTACCCACACTGCTGGCGTGACTGGCCACCGTGGACAAGGGGTGCATGCGCCGAGTTTCCGAGAATCGGCGCACCAAGGCTTCGGTGGTGGCTTCTAAAAATATCGAGGTCAGTGCCACGCCGTTGGCGCGCAGCGACTTGAGTTGCAGCGGCACGGTAGGCAGGCCAGAGGCGCTGCGTGCGTCAATGGCAACAGCTACTTTTCGGGCTTGCTGTTCGCGCTGCAGGCTGACAAAGTCGCCCAGCAATTCAGGGGGTAGGTTGTCCACACAGAAAAAACCGCTGTCTTCCAGCGCAGTCAGCGCTACCGACTTGCCAGAGCCCGACACGCCTGTGATGAGGACCAACTCCAGAACTGGCGCCAGTCTGGACGTGGCGGACTCGTTGTTGTGCATGGTCGGTGCAGGCTGGGTGGGCTTGGTCATTGTGGCTGAGCAGCGGTTTGTAGCATTTCGCGGGCGTGTGCCAACGAGGTGGTTGAGCTGGTGTCACCGCCCAGCATACGTGCAATTTCTATCACGCGTGCGTCACCGCTTGCAAGGCTGAGTTGGGAGATGGTGGTGTCGCTGGTGCGGGCCTTGCTCACCACGAGTTGTGCGGTGGCGCTGGCTGCAACTTGGGCCAAGTGTGTGACTGTGAGGACTTGGCGGTCTTGTCCCAGGCGCTGCATGAGCGCCCCCACGGTTTGTGCAACTTGCCCGCCAATGCCGGAGTCCACTTCGTCAAAAATAAGCGTGGGCGCTGTGCCGACACGGCTGGTGCACACTGCAATGGCCAGCGCAATGCGCGAGAGCTCGCCACCGGAGGCGACTTTGCCAAGCGCGCGCGCTGGCACACCAGGATGGCCGGCCACTAAGAACTCCACCTGATCACTGCCGTGGCTGTGCGGCTGATCAAGAGCCGTCAAAGCCACTTCAAATACGCCGCCTTGCATGCCCAATGTTTGCATGGCCTGCGTGATTTCTTTGGACAAGGGCTTGGCGGCTTGTTGTCGTTTGGTGCTGGCAGCTTTGCACAGCTTGGTTAATGTGGCCAGGTGTTTGGCCACGGTTTGCTGCATGGCTTCGAGGTCGCTGGTGGCGTTGAGTTGGTCCAGCTCGGCCTGCCAAGCTTGCACCAGTGCGGGTAAGTCCTCGGGCAAGCAGCGCAGCCTGCGTGCGTGCGACAGCCACAAGGCCACGCGCTCGTCGAGCTCACTGAGGCGCTGCGGGTCTAGGTCGGTGTGGCGTGCGTAGGTGTGCAGGCTGTGGGTGGCGTCGTCTACCAGCGCCTGCGCTTGGTTGAGTACGTCGACGATGGGTGTGAAACGCGGCTCAATGTGGGCTTGCTTGCTGAGCGCGGTGATGGCTGTGTTGAGCAGCTGCGCGGCGCTTGGGCTGTCGTCGTCTAGCGCGTTGCCAGCGAGTTGTGCCGCGTCTATCAGCGCCTGTGCATGGGACAAGCGCGTGTGGTCTTCGTTGAGAGTAGGCCATTCATCGGCACCGGGTGCCAGTTTGGCCAGCTCATTGATTTGCCACTCTAGGCGTTCGCTGTCTTGTGCCACGCGAGCTTGGCGCGCACGTGCCTCGTCCAGCGCTTGTACGCTGTCGCTCCATTGCTGCCATGCGTTGGCAATGTCAGCAGTGTCTATGCCTGCGTAGGCGTCTAAGAGCTCACGCTGTGCGGCGGCTCGACTCAGTGTTTGCCAGGCGTGCTGGCCGTGTATGTCGACCAAGGCATCGCCAACCGCGCGCAGCTGCGTCATGGTGGCTGGGCTGGCGTTGATCCATGCGCGACTGCGACCTTGTGCGTCTATTTGACGGCGCAACAAGATGGGCTCGCCGTCGTTGCAGTCAAAGCCGTTGTCGCCAAGCCATGCGTCAACCGAGGCGTTGCTGTCTAGCTCAAGTGCAATGTCGCAGCGCTCACCGCCGTGACGAATCACGCTGGCGTCGGCGCGCTGGCCCAAAGCAATTTGAACGGCGTCGATCAATATGGATTTGCCCGCGCCTGTCTCGCCAGTGAGGGCTGTGAAACCATTGGACAGCTCTATGTCTAGGGACTGGACAATGACAAAGTCTTTCAGTGCAATGCGGCGCAAACTCATAGCAGTACAGGTTGAAAGTGATTCAATGTGGGGTCGCTTGTGGCTGACAGATGGATGCGTTAACTGTGCAAATGTACAGTATTCGGACGTCAGTTGTGCTGCAAAGGTTTAGGCGACGCCTTCGTTCCAATGCAGTTTTTTGCGCAGGGTGTCAAAGTAGCTCCAACCTTGGGGGTGTAGCAAGCGCAAGTGGTGTTGCGAGGGCTTGACCATGATGCGGTCGCCCACCATCAGGCTGGTGAGCGCCTGCATGTCGAAGTTGGCGTTGGCATCGCGTGCGTTGGCAATTTCGATCACGATTTCTGCTTCACGCGGCAGCACGATGGGTCTGTTAGACAGGGTGTGCGGCGCAATCGGCGCGACCACCAGGCCCGCCACGCTGGGGTGCAATATGGGCCCGCCTACCGACATGGCGTAGGCGGTAGAACCCGTGGGCGTGGCAATGATGAGGCCGTCGGCACGCTGGTTGGCGACAAAGTGGCCGTCCACTTCTATGCGCAGCTCAATCATGCCGCTGGTGCCACCTCGGTTGACCACCACGTCGTTTAAGGCGGTGGCTTCAAACACGCAGTGGTTGTCTCGCCACACTTGCGCCTGCATCATGGCGCGGCTTTCCTCGGTGAAGGCGCCGTGCAGCATGGGTTTGAGCACGTCTTTGTAGGCGTCAAGTGGTATGTCTGTGATGAAGCCGAGGCGACCTTGGTTTACGCCAATCATGGGCACGTTGTGCCGCGCCAAGCGCCTGCCAACGCCCAGCAGCGTGCCGTCGCCACCCACTACTACGGCCAAGTCGCATTGCTTGCCAATGGCGTCAACGTCTATGCTGGGGTAATTGTGCATGTCGGTATTGAGGGCAGTTTCGCGCTCAATGGATACATCCAGACCGGCTTCGTCCAAGAACTGCGCCAAGGCCCGCAAGGCTTGGTGCGAGCCCACCGCTTGGTACTTGCCCACCAGTGCGACGTGGTGAAACCTGCGCGCGCGTGCAGCGGGTTGCTCACCAGGCTGTAGCCCGGTGCTGGCAGGGGTAGACGAAATAGGCTGGTTCATGGTCTGCAAATTACAACATAGCTTCGTACAATGGCCCCATGTTAGACGACCGCGCTAAATTGCTGCTCAAGTCGCTGGTAGAGCGATACATTGCCGACGGGCAACCCGTCGGTTCACGCACGCTGTCTAAAGCCAACGGTTTGGACCTGTCGCCCGCGACCATACGCAACGTGATGAGTGACTTGGAAGACTTGGGGTTGGTAGCAAGTCCTCACACGTCCGCCGGGCGCGTGCCCACCAGCAAAGGCTACCGTCTGTTTGTGGACACCATGTTAACGGTGGACCAAACGGAAAACGGCTCCACCTTTGCCATGCCGCCGGGTGAGCTGCCCACCGACCAGCCCCTTAAAGTACTCAACAGCGCTGCCAACATGTTGTCGAGCTTGTCGCAATTTGTGGGCGTGGTCTCAGTGCCCAAGCGCACCTCTGTATTTAGACACATTGAGTTTTTGTCCCTGTCTGATAAACGGGTGCTCATCATCCTGGTCTCACCAGACGGAGACGTGCAAAACCGCGTTATTCATACACCTGTGCCCTACACGCAATCAGAGTTGCTGGAGGCTGCCAACTTCTTAAATGCCAATTACGCTGGTTTGAGCATGGTGGAGGTGCGCCTGCGCCTCAAACGCGAGGTAGACGCCTTGCGTCATGAAATAGGCGCGCTCATGCAAGCTGCCGTTGCAGGCGATGACGATGCAGACAACAACGGCGACGTTTTTATTGCTGGTGAGCGCAATTTGCTATCGGTATCCGAGTTTTCTGCCGACCTCAACAACTTGCGTCGCTTGTACGACTTGTTTGAGCAAAAAGCCCAGCTCATGCGCTTGCTTGATGTGTCAGACCGCGCCGATGGCGTGCGTATCTTTATCGGCGGTGAAAGCGAGCGCCTGCCATTCGACGACGTCTCTATCGTCTCAGCCACCTACGAGGTAGACGGTCAAGTGCTGGGCACCTTAGGCGTGATTGGCCCGCAGCGCATGCAATACGACCGCATGATTCAAGTCGTCGACGTCACCGCCAAAATGCTCAGCCACGCACTGAGTTTGAACAAGCCTTAAACCAAGGGCAAGAGCAAGCGCAACATCGCGGGGCGACCGCGTGGCTGTGGCATCGTTACAATACGCCTGCTGCCTAGCGCAGTTGGTACGGGACGTTAGCTCAGTTGGTTAGAGCAGAGGACTCATAATCCTTTGGTCCACGG
>JANREF010000319.1:10822-14203 GCA_030726195.1 Burkholderiaceae bacterium
TTAATTCAACGACTTACGAGCCTCCAGCGTCAAAACTGGGGGCTTTTGTCTTTTTGGGAGTAGGTAAACGCTACAAGTGACGTTGTTTCGCCCATTTGTTATTCCCTGTTCCTCATTTGTGTGATCAAAAACGGCCGCCAGGCTTCCAGGTCTCCCGCGGTTGGATAGTGAACCCCACAAAAAATGTGGCATGGATTGGATTGGGGCATTGGTTCTGTGCATGTTGTTGGGTGGCGATCGCTCCAATTTGTGTTCCATATGGCCTATCATTTGTTGGTTTCGATCACTACGATGTACGCCAATGTCACGCCCTAAACACGTACTGATAACGGCAAAAATGTTGTTTTTTCTGCTCTCGAACTACTTGTTTGGTGTGCAGGCTTTTGCGTATGAATCGACCGCCTCGCCTTGGTTGAACGTTGGGTTTTACTCGGCGCACTTTCAATCTAATTTGGGGCTTCGCAATGCAAACCCAGGCTTGGGTTTCGAGTACCCGATTGCTGGCGACTGGCGTGTCACTGCAGGCCGGTTTACAAATAGCGACGATGCGGTCTCCAATTACGTTGGTGCGTATTACCAGCCTTGGCGATGGAAGCGGTGGAAGTTGGGTGCGGTGACGGGCTTGTTTGACGGTTATCCGCGTGCTTTTGATGGCGGTTGGTTCCCCGCATTATTGCCTGTGGCCACCTGGGAAAGTGCTCAGTTTGGTGTGAATGTTGTGTTCGTGCCGCCTATCAAAAACCGTTTGTATGGTGCGATTAGTTTTCAACTCAAATACAGAGTGGGGGCGCCGTGAGTGTCCCTCTGTGAAGGGATTACAGCGTGGATGCGTGTTGATCTGGCAGCGGGGCGTGGCGTCGTCCCGTGTGGTGGCTGTCACGATAGCGCGTCAGCGTTGGATGCGCATACCGGCATTTATTCATGAGCGACAAGGTACCCGGTGTCGGTGATGGCGGTGCAGCAGCCCTGGCAGCTGCGCGCCTAGCCACGTGGCTGTCATGGTTCTAACAGGCTGGCACCCGGGTTGTGTACCCAAGTTACAGCGGCAGCCCTGGTCGAGCATGGCGCGGCAACTGCCGGGTATTCACATTAGTTGCCATCGCGCGAAGTGTGTCGCACTGCGAGGTAGTACGAATCAATACGTTTGAGCCAGGGCACGGGCGGCGGCGGTGCTTAGCTTGGCGGCACCAAGTACACCGCCCACACCTCGGCCAAGCAATGTTCCAAGCCGACGCGGCGCATGTTTTGGGCTTATCGATGATCTGGCGTGTTGATTTACGACAAGGCCGTTGCAGGCCCGATACCCAGCGTTTGGTCATTACCGTAGGTCGATAACAGCAGCCTAGAGTAGCGCCTGAGACGCAGCAGTAGTGGCTTTTCGGCCACCACGTAGCGCACACGCCCGTCTTCAGTCGAGGTTGTGAGCTTGAGCCAGCCCTCCTCGATCAACCGCTCTAGCTGTTTTCTGATACCCGATGAGCTGTGCGGTAAGGCCAGATCGAGTTGTTTCAGAGACAGGGGGGTGTTGTTTACGGTGTGCAGCCCCACCAGAGCCACGATATCCAGCGCGACGATGCTGTCGCGAAGCGGGAGATGCGCGCGCTCCCAAGCGCGAACCCTCAACAGAGCGTTGAGCGCCCTGGACGTCGTCTGCGCGTTTTCTTGCATTCTTTAGGTGTTCTCCACCCATGGAATCTACGAAAAAAGACAACTTATTGAAAGGGAAAAAGTATTCACTTAGTGTGAGCTTTTCTTGGGTTTTTTTGCAGAAAAAGCAGCATAAGTGGGATTTATTTATGCTAACGATCTGTACGTTAGCGTACATATTAATGATCCTGGTGACTGGCGAGAATCAAGAATCGATCGCTAGATCTGTGCTGCCGCTCGTATGTGTGTGCTGCCCGCTGGTGCACAGATGCGCTAGGTTGTTGCCGTATTGTGAGGAGGGTGCCGCGTGTAAATTCGCGGCACTGGCGCGTTGCCAAAGGATTGCTGGGTGGGGGCGCGCCGACGCGCAGTGTGGGCTAGTCGTTGCTTTCGTGCAGCTTGATGTAAGCCCGTACGCGGCTTTCACCCAGCTTGGATAGGCCATAAAACTTGGCCCGCGCATCCAGCCCGACCCGCGACTCTATGAGTTCGAGCCGCAGCAAGCGACTCAAGTGCGTGTTGATGGTCTTAGAGGATGTCTCGCATACCGCCGCCAAAGACTTGAGCATTAGGGGCGATGGGTACACGCGGTACAGCTCAAGCAATATGCTGACCTCCATGCGAGAGGTCGTATGGAGAAGGCGTTTCTCTGAAGCAGCTGTTGTAAGAATTTTGTTTAAGGCATGCATTCCACAACTTTGCCCTATTTACACTCACTTTTCAACAATAAATACGAGTACAAAATATCGTTAATAAACATATACATAGCTAATCTTGTAGTTTTTTATCGCAAGCAAAGGTGTCATTTTCTTTTTTAAAAGTACGCGTGGTGCAAGGGTTGGCGGCAACGCTCCGAATGAATGCTTTGGAACAGGTATGGCCTTATAGACACGGCGGGAATGCATTTGAGGATCCTGCGTGCGTGCTGGGGCTGACCATACAGCCATGTTCAGCGCTGGTCTTCGTACAGCCTCACAAATGCCCGTGCTTTGCTTTCTCCGGTTCTTGACAGGCAGTAAAACCGAGCTCGGGCGTCAAAACCTGTTTTTTGCTCCAGCATGCCCAGGCTCACGAGGCGTTTCAAGTGTCCCTTCAGGCTGGTGACTGATGTGTCGCAAACGCAGGCCAGCGACTTGACCATCAGTGGTGACGGGTGAACGCGGTAGAGCTCCAGCACGATGCTGACCTCTAAACGTGATTGGGCATTGAGAATGCGCTTCTCAGCCTCTGTAGTGGCAATGACTTTATGAATACCATCCATGTACAAATGGTGCATGGATAGGTGACGAAAATAATTTTTAAATACCAGCTATAAAAATTATTTAAAAATAATAAATTACAACGTATCTTTAGAAAAAAATAACTTTTTTATCTTCATTTTTGTTCGCACCGTTCCGCGTTTTTGGGCCTGTAACGACAACGGATACTGTAGAAAGGTGCGCAGAGCACGAGGTGACACACGTCACATTGCATGGCTTTGCGGTTGTTGGTAGCAGTCGCTGATCAATGTTAGTATTAATTTAAATAATATGTTCAAATGAGTATGTTATTTTGATGGCCGCAGGTGTATCCACCTTCTACCCACTGGAGTGTTTATGAAATTACTGTCTGTCTTTGGCATTGCCTTGGTATTGATGTTGTCTGGTTGCGGCGGTGGGGGCGGTAGTGCAGCCACAGACGAGGTGCAGGGCTTACCGACCGCGAAGGCTGTGCAAGCTGTTAGCGCCAACTAAG
>JANREF010000320.1:0-4225 GCA_030726195.1 Burkholderiaceae bacterium
GAATGGTGACACAGCTAGGGATGACCAGCTTGACACCGCGATTGAAGGCGTACTAGCATGCAAGCACAATAATGCATGCTTGCAAGAGTTTGAATGACTTTTGTTTCATTCTACTGGTCTAACACAGCACGGCAATAGCCCTGCGCTCATTGAAACCACACATGACGTCTGCACCCACAACCACTGGCTTTGCCGGTATCCCCGCTCTTGGCGACTGTCTGGACATGCAAGCTCGCTTCAACTTTGCCCAGCACCTGTGCAGCGTCAACGCAGGGCGGCCCAACAAGGTGGCGTTTATCGCCGACGAGGGCCAGCTCAGCTATGGTGAGCTGATGCAGCGCGTGCAGCAGTTTGCGGGCGGTGTGCTGGCATTGGGCTTGCGTCGTGAGGAGCGTGTGCTGCTGTTTGTGCAAGACACCCTAGACTGGCCGGTGGCGTTTTTGGGTTGCTTGTACGCGGGCGTGGTGGCCGTGCCTGTGAACACCTTGATCACGCCTGACGACTGTGCCTATATGCTGCAGCACAGCGGTGCCCAAGCGGTGGTGTGTTCGCACAACTTGGCACCCGTGCTGGCCGAGGCCTTGACGCTGTGTGGCTCGCACCAAGCGGTGCAGCATGTGTTGCTGGCGCAGCCAAGCAGCGCAGGCGACACGGTTGCCAGCATGCCCGCGGGCGTGACACTGCACCCCATGCGTGCCTGGCTGGCCCAGCAAACACCCCTGGAGCAGGCGGCCAATACCAGCTGCGATGCGACAGCGTTTTGGTTGTACACCTCGGGCTCCACGGGCCGCCCCAAGGCGGCGTTGCACACCCACGCCAACCCCTATTGGACTGCACAGCTGTATGGCCAAGGCGTGCTGGGCATACATGAGCAAGACGTGTGCTTTTCCGCAGCCAAGCTGTTCTTTGCCTACGGCTTGGGCAACGGTTTGAGCTTTCCTTTGAGCGTGGGCGCAACTGTGGTGCTCATGGCCGAGCGGCCCACGCCCAGCGCCACATTCAAGCGCTGGGTGGCGCACCAGCCCACCGTCTTTTTTGGCGCGCCCACCGGGTTTGCGGGCATGTTGGCAGCGCCGGACTTGCCCGCGCGCGCCGATGTGGCGCTGCGCTTGGTGTCCAGTGCGGGCGAGGCCTTGCCTGGTCACATTGGCGAGACCTTTCAAACGCACTTTGGTGTGGATATCGTGGACGGCATTGGCTCCACAGAAATGCTGCACATCTTTTTGTCAAACAAGCCCGGTGATGTGCGCTACGGCACGACGGGCTGGGCCGTGCCGGGTTATGAGTTGAGCCTGCGCGATGACGAGGGCCAGCCCGTCGCCGACGGCGAGGTGGGCGACTTGTACATCAGTGGCCCCAGTGCCGCCCTCATGTATTGGGACAACCGCGACAAGTCGCGCGACACCTTCCAAGGCGCTTGGACCAAAAGCGGCGACAAATATGTGCGCAACGCCGACGGCACCTACACCTACTCGGGGCGCAGCGACGACATGCTCAAGGTCAGCGGCATTTATGTCTCGCCCTTCGAGGTGGAGGCCACCTTGATACAACACCCCAGCGTGCTGGAGGCGGCCGTCATTGGCGTGGCTGATGAGAACGGCTTGGTGAAAGTCAAAGCCTACGTGGTGTGCAAAGACGGCGCGCAGGCGGACGGTGCTGCGTTGCAAGCTTTTGTGAAAGAGCGCTTGGCACCCTACAAATACCCCCGCAATATTGAGTTTTTGGGCGAGTTGCCCAAAACCGCCACCGGGAAAATCCAGCGCTTTAGGCTGCGTGCGCTCAACGCTTGAGCGACCAAGCCATGACCTGCCACATCACGCTACCGGGCTGTGCTTACTCTGGCGGCGACTTGCAGCTGGAATACGGGTGGGTCAATCCCGAGCGTGGGGCGAACCCGGCTGCGCCGCTGCTGGTGTTTGCGCACGAGGGCTTGGGCAGCGTGGCCATGTGGAAGTCGTTTCCACAGCAACTGTGCCGTGCGCTGTGCGCATCTGGTCGAGACGTGCAAGGCTTGGTGTACTCGCGCGAAGGCTACGGGCAAAGCTCTTGTGCGCGCAGCACAGATTACGACAACGATAAAAGCAACGGCAACGGCAACGGCAAGGGGGATTGCAGCAGCCCCATAGCCTGGCCACCCAGTTTCATGCACCACCAAGCACAGCGTGTACTGCCAGCGCTGGTGCAAGCACTCAACGAGTCGGTTGGCGCACCGCCTAGGCCGGTGTTGTTGGTGGGGCATAGCGACGGCGCCAGCATTGCGCTGTTGGCCGCGCGCTGCATGTCCAGCGTGGTGGGCGTGCTGGCCTTGTCGCCGCACACCTTTGTAGAAGCCCAAACCGTGCAGGCCATTGAGCAGGCGCGTGCGCTATACGATACGGGGCGCACCCAACCCAAAGGCCTGCGCAGCGGTTTGGCGCGCTACCACGCGGATGTCGACGGCGCCTTTGATGCGTGGTCAGGCGTGTGGTTGTCCGAGGCGTTTCGCAGCTGGGACATTCGCCCAGAACTCAAGGGCATGCGCAGTGCGTGCACCGTCTTGCAGGGCTTGGACGACCCCTATGGCAGCACGGCGCATGCGGATTCGATCAAAGCGGCGGTACCGCACACCTGCGTGATGTATCTGGAGCACTGCGGGCACGACCCACACCGAGATGCCGCCACACAGGTGGTACATGCCGCCCAGCAGTTGTTGGCGCTTGGTCTTGACAATGGCAGTGTCTGATCTGCTCTGAAGCCCCTACCGCATGTGCCTTGCCAGCGCAGCCAGCAATGTACGCGGGCTCGGTGTAAGCTCAAGAATATTCGCGCACTATTGCGCCATTTATTCATTAGGAGTTCACATGTCCGAGTCAGCCACCGCCAGCCACAACACAGAGGTCTTTGACCTGTTGGTTATTGGAGGTGGCTCGGGCGGTGTGGCCTCGGCACGCCGCGCTGCTGCGCACGGTGCGCGCGTGGCTTTGGTGGAGCGTGACCGCTTGGGTGGCACGTGCGTCATACGCGGCTGTGTGCCCAAAAAACTCATGATGTACGCCTCGCGCTTTGGCCGCGAACTGCCGGAAATTGCAGCCTACGGTTGGACGTTGTCGGATGCCACGTTTGACATGGCCACGTGGCAAGACAACAAGGCTGCCGAGATAGACCGCTTAGAGGGCATTTACAACCGCATGCTCGATGCCAGCGGCGTACATGTTTTTAGGGGTGACGCCACCATTGTGGACAGCGCCACGGTACACATTCAGGGCGCGGCCACCACCACGGTGAAAGCCAAGCGTTTGCTCATTGCAACCGGCGCGCGTGTGAACCGACACGCAGTCCCCGGTATTGAGCAGGCCATGACCTCTGACGATGTGCTCAACCTGCGTCACGTGCCCAAGCGCTTGGGTGTATTGGGTGCGGGCTACATCGCATTGGAGTTCGCCAGTATTTTGCGTGGCTTGGGCAGCGAGGTGACGGTGTTGTACCGAGACCATTTGCCACTGCGCGGTTTTGACAACAGCACGCGTGCCAAGCTGGCCGAGGCCCTGACCGCGCAAGGCATTGTGCTCATGCCGTCCAGCAGCATGAAAAGCGTGGAGACGCGCGGCGATACCACCGTGGTGTATGCAGGTGACATGGCCTACGAATTCGACGCTGTGCTCAACGCCACAGGGCGCAGCCCCAACGTAGAGGGCTTAGGCCTGGAGAATATTGGTGTGGCCATGAACAAGGACGGCTCGATTGCGGTCAACGAATGGAGCGAAACATCGGTGGCCAACGTGTATGCCGTGGGCGACGTGACCGGCCGCATGGCGCTCACGCCTGTGGCCATTGCCGAAGGGCGCGCTTTGGTAGACAACCTCTACACCGGCACGCGCAAAACCGTAAACCACGCGTCTGTGGCCACCGCCACGTTCACCATGCCGCCACTGTCTAGCGTGGGCTTGACCGAAGAGCAAGCCGCGCAACAATACCCAGCCCTGCGCGTGTATGAAACGGAATTCAGGCCCATGAAGGTGGCGTTTGCAGGTGGCGCCAGCAAGACCTACATCAAGGTGTTGGTGGACGACGCCAGCGACAAAGTGGTGGGCGTGCACATGTTGGGTGACGACTCCCCTGAAATCATTCAAGCGCTGGCCATTGCCGTGACCATGGGGGCTACCAAAGCGCAGTTTGACCAAACCATTGCGGTACACCCCACCACCGCCGAGGAATTTGTGCTGCTGCGCGAGGTGACGCGCCGCGT
>JANREF010000320.1:4325-14198 GCA_030726195.1 Burkholderiaceae bacterium
TACACCCCACCACCGCCGAGGAATTTGTGCTGCTGCGCGAGGTGACGCGCCGCGTGCCGGCTGTGTGAGCGCAGGACCGGCAAAACGGGGCCCCAACCACAAGCGGTCAACATTTGGCCTTTAACACTTGGCCTTCACGCTCGGCCTTCACACTCCGCCTTTACGCTCGGCCTTCAACACCGAGCTGTCAATGACAACCTGTGGTGCGAGCCTCTAGCGCGCACGGCAAAGGTCAAGCGCAACAAACAGCGGCGGCGCATCACGTCCGACGTTCAGTTCTTGGCTGCCCGCGTTATCCACGACCTGCGACCGCTTGCCCCTTAAGCCCTACCTATTGCGCGTAACGTCTAGCTGGCAATTTGCAACTTGTTACTTGTAACTGGCAGTTGGCTTGTTGCTCACGGCCTAGGACACGCCGCTACAGTCACGGCGGCGATGCGCGGCAGGCCCGGCAGCCAGTCGCCCAGTGACTTGCAAGTGTTGTTGGCGCAAATCGTGGCTTGTGCTGTGAAGGGACTGTGGCTTAGGGTCAGACTGCTCAATTGCAAATTGACCGGGTACTCATAAGCGCCGTTCACCCATACCGCGTTGTCCGGTATCTCCATGCCCGCCCCGCTGGTGGCAATGCGGGCGTGGGTAAGTGTGAGGTTGAGGGCAAGCGCGGTGGGGGTGACGCGCCAGTACTCATGCCACTGTGTCTTCTCTATAGAGTGCATCCACCGCAGCTCAAATGCGGTGGTGGGAATGCTGGTGGCCAGTGCGCCGCTGCTCAAGCACACAGCGGCCAGTGCCGCCGCAACACTCATACGGCGGGTGTCTTGAGAGTGCGCGTGCGCCACCAGTGCCAGGCCACAAAGGACGCGGCTAAGGACAAGCCCAACTCATCCGTGATGGGCAGTGCCACGACCAACATGCCCGCGCCCAACAAGGCCCATACACGCTCAACATGGGTGAGGTGTGTGCGCCAGTAGCCGCTGGCTGCAACGCCCCACAAGCCGATGGCGACCAAGGCTTTGAAGACGATGTACACCACGGCTACCACGGTGGGGTCGCCTTGGAGCATGAGCGCTGGTGAGTACACCGCCATGTAAGGCACGACGAAACCAGCAAACGCCACCTTGACGGCTTGGACACCAATTTTGAGCCCGGACTCTTTGGCAATCGGTGCGGCTGCAAACGCGGCCAGCGCCACGGGCGGTGTGAGGTCGGCCAAGATGCCGAAATAGAACACAAACATGTGGCTGACCAACAGCGGCACACCCAGGTCTAACAGCGCAGGCGCGGCCAAAGAACTGGTGATGATGTAGTTGGGAATGGTGGGAATGCCCATGCCCAAAATCAAACACACCAGCATGGTGAGTAATAGGCTCAAAAACAAGCTGGTCTCGCCCAAGCTGATGATGGCGTTGGCAAACGTGGTGGCCGCACCGGTGAGCGTGAGCACACCAATGATCACGCCAACCAGCGCACAAGCCACGCCCACGGGCAAGGCGTGGCGCGCACCATTGGCCAGCGCTTGCACGCTCAAGTGCAGTGCACCGCCGTCGCGCAGGGCAGCCAGCACAAACGCCAACAAGGCGATGGTGCCCAGCAATGCGCCGGCACCGATTTCAAAAAAGCCAGCGCACAACAAGGCCAGCACCACCCAAAACGCCACGCGCATGACGGTGTGTGGCAGGCGCAGCGCAACGGCAGTGCCCAAAATCAACACCACGGTCAAGAACAAGCCTATGGTGCCTGCAAACAAAGGCGTGTATCCACTGAAGAGCAAGGCGACCAACATCACCAACGGCCCCAACAAGTACCAGTGGGTTTTCACAGCGGCCCACGGGTCTGGGCAGTCCGCTTTGGCCAAGCCTTTGAGGCCGGTGCGCGCTGCTTCTAGGTGCACCATCCAAAACGCGGTGGTGAAGTACAGCATGGCCGGTATGAGTGCGGCAATGCAAATGTCGAGGTAAGCCATGTCCAGCGTCTCGGCCATGATGAAGGCCACCGCGCCCATGACGGGCGGCATGAGCTGACCGCCCATACTGGCGGTGGCTTCAACGCCACCGGCGAACGCGCTGGAGTAACCAAAGCGCTTCATCAGTGGAATCGTGAACTGCCCCGTGGTGACCACGTTGGCCACACCAGAGCCGTTGATGGTGCCCATGAGGCCAGAGCTCACCACCGATACTTTGGCGGGGCCACCACGCGTGTGGCCTACAGTGCCAAGCGCAAAGTCTGTGAACAGTTTGATCATGCCGGCGCTTTCTAAGAACGAGCCAAACAAGATGAACAAGAAGATGTAGCTGCTGCTCACATAGGTGGGCACGCCGTAAATGCCTTCGGTACCAAAAGCCATTTGTTCAATGATTTGGTCAAAGCCATAACCCCTGTGGCCAAGCGGCTGTGGCAGGTATTGGCCAAACAAGGCATACGCCAAAAAGGTGGCGCAAATACTGGGCAGCGCCCAGCCCATGAGGCGGCGCGCGCTGTCGAACACGGCAAACAGTGCCACCACGCCCACAAACATATCGGTGGTGTTCAAGTCGCCCGAGCGAAACACCAAGTCGCCTTCAAACACCCACTGGTAAAAGCCCGTGGCCATGGCCGCTGCGCCCAGCAGCATAGACGCGTATTTCCACCGGCCTGGAAACATCAGCATGACCAACAAACACAAGAAGCCCACATGCAAGGCGCGCACGATTTGCGTGCCTATGGGGTTGAAGGTGGCTGTGTAAATTTGGAACACTGAGAACACCAAGGCAATTGCGAAAATTGCGCGCTGGCGTGCAGAGCCCGAGAAGGTCCATTCGGTGGAATTGAGCATGGCGAGAGGGTTTGTGTGTGTCGCAAGCGGGGGTCAAAAACAAGAAAAGCGCTGTTGAGCGCCTTTCTTGCAAGTCAGCATGGGCTGCTGAGGCTGATGTGATCAGGCCTTAGAGCCGCACTTGATCATTACTTGATCAAGCCCATTTCCTTGTAGTAGCGAGCCGCGCCTGGGTGCAATGGTGCGGGTGGGCTCACTGCAGCGGTGGCTGCATCAATGGCCTTGGCTGCATTGTGTGCAGCGCGCAACTGGTCGATTTCGGAGAACAGTTGCTTGGTCATGATGTAGGCATCGTCGTCAGACACGCCAGAGTGTGTGACCAAAATGTTGCGAATCGCAGCGCTATCAACAGCGGCGGTTTGGCCGTTGTAGGTGTTGGCTGGGATGGATGCAGCCTGGTAGGCAGGGTCACCCACTTTGGCAATCACGTCGGCACCGATGGTGACCAATGCGATGTCGGTGGTGGAGGCCAAGTCTTTGATCGCTGCAACGCCCAAGCCTGCAGAGATGAGGGTGGCGTCCAATTGGCGGTTTTTCATCAATTCAACGCTTTGGCCAAATGGCAGGTATTCCACTTTGGAGAAGTCGTCGTAGCTCATGCCAGCGGCTTTGAACAGCGCGCGCGCGTTCAGCTCGGTGCCGCTCTTGGGTGCGCCAACAGCCACACGCTTGCCTTTGAGGTCGGCCAAGGTGGTGATGCCAGACTCTTTGCTGGCTACGATTTGAATGTAGTTGGGGTAGATCCCAGCAATGGTGCGGATTTTGTCCAGCTTTTTAGCAAAGCCAGCGTCTGCGTTGCCTTGCCATGCGGCCGACACGGCGTCGCCCAATGCAAATGCGATTTCACCGCGACCGGCTTGCAGCAAGTTCAGGTTTTCGGCGCTGGCCTTGGTGGACTGTACGGTCACCTTGGCTTTGGGCATGGCGTCACCGTAAATTTTGGACAGTGCGGTTCCCATGGGGAAGTACACGCCGCTGGTGCCGCCGGTGAGTACGTTTACAAATTCAGCGGCTTGGGCGTTTGCGCCCAGTGCCAGTGCGGCGCACAGTGCAATTTTTGATGCAATCTTCATGGATATGTCTCCAACAAACAGTGGTTTAGGTAAGGGGTGTGGGCGCAATCTACCACGCGAATCGCCAAACCCAGTTGTTATATATGACACCTAGGGTCATAACTAGGGTTAACACTGGTGCCGCCCTGTCGTCCGAATACCGTGATGTGAACGGGGCCTTCCGCATGCAGCGACACGTACAAAGGCGCGTTGCGCGCTGCGTTATGAGCTTGGCTTTGGACTTGGCTTTGGGCCTAGGTGCCGTTTGGTTGTTGGCTCAGTAGCGAGGCTATTGAAGGGCTGACCGGGCTGACTGGCCCGCGCTGGCCTCAATGAGGCGACACAGCGTGTGGGTGATGTCGGGGCTGTCTTGCATGGAGGGTGTCTGGCCTGAAGCCACACGTGCTGCAAAGTCGCAGACCATGTTGGCGTAGGCGTTGCAGGGCTCGAAGGTCAGGGTGTGTGCCTCGTGGTGCAAGCCTGCCTGGCTGGCCCAGGTGGCGGTGCTCACACCGGGGCCGTGCGGCGGGTTGAACGGCGCATGCAACTGTGCCCAGCCTCGCTCGCCCACCACATAAACGCTTTGACTTTTGGCACTTTGCGTGCTCACCATGAATTGCAAATGCGCCGCACCCCGCCCTTCGCGAGCATGCCAGCTGAGCGTGCCTTGTGTGTGCAAGTCCACGCCCCACGTTGGGTGGCGTTGCATGCGTGCGTCCACCAGGTCTGGTGACTTGCCCATGAGCCAATGACCGGCAAACACGGCGTAGCAGCCAATGTCCCACAGCGCACCGCCGCCATGTGGCAAGGCGTTGCGTATGTTGTGGGCATCGCGGTTGTCGTAATTGAACACGACTTGTATTTGGCGTATGTCACCCAACTCGGCTTGGCGCAACCATTGCCACTGCGGATGGTGGCGCACCATGTAGGCCTCAACGGCGTGCCGACCTGTGGCCTGCATGGCGGCTTGAATCTGTGCAGACTCCTCAGTGCTCAGTGCCATGGGTTTCTCGCACAGCACATGCTTGCCCGCGTGCAACGCGGCCACCGTCCACTGTGTGTGGAGGTGGTTGGGCAGCGCAATGTAGACGGCTTGTACTTGGGGGTCGTTTAAGACACCTGCATAGTCTGTCCAGCGCATGGGCGGTGCGCCATCCCATGGCGCCATGGGGCCGCGGCTGCCCAAGCTCACCGGTGTGTGCCCGGCTTGCAGCATGGCGGGTATGACTTGGGTGCGGGCGATTTTTGCGTTGCCCAAAATGCCAAAACGCATGGCGTGTGCCTTGTGTAAAGAGTGGGTTGATGCCGGTTGTGAGGCCCGGTGTGAGGTGTAGTAGCCGTGGCCAGACAGTCACCGTGCTGCTTAGTCTAGCCCGCCCACGCGCAGCACGTCCCAGCACGCCCCCATGGTGTGGTAGTCCACTTTGCCGGCAGGTGACTTGGTGTCTTCTAGCGTGCCGCCCTGTGCGCTCACAATGCGAAACCACGCGCCGTGCCTGTGGTCTACCAGGTGCGCCCAGGCCCATTGCCAAATTTGTCGGTATTGCTCTAGGTACTGTGGCTCGCCTGTGGTGCGCCATAAGCGCCAGCTGCTGGCAAATGATTCGGCCTGCACCCAGAAGTATTTGTCGGTGTCGCAGGGCGAGCCGTCCGGCGCGTAGCCATAGATCAAGCCGCCGTTGCTGTGGTCCCAGCCCGCGGCATAGGCCTCGTCATGCAGTGCTTTGGCCGTGCTGACCAAAGCCGGGTTGGGGCTGTGCTCGTGCAGGTTGAGCAGCAGCTTGGCCCACTCGGTTTGGTGGCCAGTTTGGTAGCCCCAGGGCTTGAAAATGTCACCGGGGCTGTTCTTGTTGTAGTCCCAGTCTGGCGTCCAGTCGGGCTGGTAGTGCTCCCAAATGGCAAACCGCGCCATGGGGGCCGACGCCGTGGCGTGCGACAAGCCCAAGGCAAAGGTGTTGGCTAAGTCTTGCGCGCGACTGAGGTAGCGTGCCTCGCCCGTGGCTTCAAAAGCAGCCAAGCACGCCTCGCACATGTGCATGTTGGCATTTTGCCCGCGGTAGGGACTGAGCGTGCCGTCTGCGCCGCGCTCGTCTGCGTAGGCTGTGTGTTGGGGCTCGTAAAACCGTGTGTTCATGCGCTCAAACACAGCGCCCACATCCGCAGCGCTGCAGAGTTGCGCGCGGTAGGCATAGGCTTTGGCGAGCAGGACAAAGGCTTGGCCATAGGCCATGATGCGCGCGTCTTCTATGCCGTGTGCATTCACAGTCCAGGCGTAGTCGGCGTCGCGATTTTTGAAGCGTGTGTCCAGCTCCTGCAGCGCGTGTGCGGCCCACTGTCGGTAGTGGTCATCACCCGTGTGTTGCCAAGCGCGTACCCAATTGAATACAAACCGCGTTGCACTGACCAAGTGGCGGTGATCGGCGTCGTAAACCGTGCCGTCGTCTTTGTAGTAGTGGAAAAAACCACCGCGTGGGTCAAAGGCGCGCGGCTTGTAAAACGACAAGATGTCGTCTATGTGCTGGCGCAAAAACCCTGCGCTTGAAAAGTGGGGCTGGGGTGTGCGCGCAATGAGGGTATGGCTCATGGGTAGTCGACCGCCTCGGTTTGCTGGCTGGCCGCACTTTTTAGGACCGCTTGCGCTACAGCCAAGGCGCGCAGCCCCGCGGCACCGTCGGCGTTGGCATGTGGCTCGCCGCGAATGGCGGCATGCATGTTGCGCACCACGCGCTGGTACAAGTTGTCGTTGTCCAACGGGAGGTCGTGTGTGCCGCTGTCAGTGCTCAGTTCCAAGCTGCCGCCTGGGGCTTGCGTGAGTATGCCGGCGCCGTGCAGGCTGCCCTTGTCGCCGTGTATTTGCAGGTGTGTTTGAGCAAAGGGGGTGTTGAAGCCCTGGTGCGTGAACGCTGTGATACCGCTGGCGTACTGCCACAACGACATGGCCGTATCCTCCATACCCTTGGCCATGCCCGTGTTGCTGGTCATGGCGCAGACGTGGGTGGGGTATTCGCCCAACAAGAAGGCCAATGAATCGGCGTTGTGCACGGCAATGTCGAGTACCACGCCGCCGCCCGCGCCCTTGTCGCTTAGGCGCCAGCCTTGCAGGTGTTGGGGCAAGTACACCGAGTGGCTCAGGCGCACAGCACTGACCCGACCAAGTGCTTGCTTGCTCAGTTGTTCGCGCATGGCGCGGTGCGCGGCGTTGTGGCGCAAGTGGTGGTTGGTGACCATGACCACGCCTGCCTGCGCGCAGGCTTGCACCATGCGGTGGGCCGCCTCTAGGGATACGGCCAAAGGCTTTTCGCACAGCACGTGTTGCGCGGCCGCTGCCGCGCGCACAACACTGGCTTCGTGTTTGTCGTTGGTGTTGGAGATGTACACGGCTTGCACGCCCAAGCCGTCTAGCTGGGCTTCAGTGGTCAAAGCGTGCGCAATGTGGTGCTGGGCGGCAAAGGCTTGGGCGCGCTCGGCGCTGCCCGACACCACGGCGACGATCTCATCCCCGCTGGCGCGAATGGCGTCCACCATCCATTGGCCTGCAATGGTGCTGGCGCCTACAAGTGCCCACTTCATGTTGTAGTCCTCAAGGGTGTTGTGTTCGTGACAAGAAAAACAGCTTGCGCACGGTTTGTGTTGACTGCAAATGTTAACGTTTACATCGTTGCCCTGCCAATCGGGTTTTGCCTAGGTTGACCCTCGCTGAAAACGTTTACATAATTCCACCCTTGGAGCAATTTATCGTGGCAAAAAAAGCAACCATTGGGACAATCGCAGACGTTACCGGCCTATCGTTGGCAACCGTTTCAAGAGCTTTATCGGGCTCTGATGCGGTGTTGCCGCACACCCGTGACAAAGTGTTGCAAGTTGCCAAGCGCCTGAACTATGTGCGCGATCGCGCGGCGGTGCGACTGAAAACTGGCAAGACCTGGGTGGTGGCCTTCATCATGGACCGCCGCGATGTGAACCAGCCCGCGTTTAAAGACTTGCTGCTGGGTGTGAGCGATACCCTGTCTGGTACCGAGTACCACATGATTGTGCTGCCCGACGACAAGGGTTCTGACCCCTTGGCCTCCTTGCGCTACGTGGTGGAGAGAGGCTTGGCCGATGCCATTGTGATCAGTCACATTTCGCCTGAAGATCCGCGCGTGAAGTATCTACTGGATAAAAAATTTCCGTTTTGCACCCATGGCCGAACGCGTCTGACAAAAGCCCGAAAAAACGGTGAAGTGGCAGCTGTCGAACACCCCTTTGTGGACTTTGCCAATGAAGCCTATGCCGATGCTGCGGTTGCGGCCTTGGTCGCGCGTGGGCGCAAGCGCCTGGGCATATTGCTGCCTCACGAAGGCGCGACGTTTCGCCAGCATTTGTTGGAGGGGTTTACAGCTGCGTGCAAAAAGTACGGTGCTCAGGGTCAGGCGGTCTCCAATCTCGACACAGACGGCAGCCCAGACCACATTTACTCGTGGGCGGCCAAGCAGGCCAAGCAGTACGACGGATTGGTGGCCACGCGAGAGTCTATTTTGGTGGCACTGATGGGCGGCTTGACCGATTGTGGTTTGACGCCAGGCGCGCAAATCGACGTGGTGAGCAAATACAGCACCTCGCTGCCGCTGTACATGCGCCAACCCTTATTGGGCTGTTTTGAAGACATTGCGCTCACAGGCCGCTTGATTGCGCAAAACATATTGCACCAGCTCGACGCCTCGCAAGGTGGAGCGCCAGCGAACACATTGTTATCTCCGCCCACGATTGAGGTGTTGCATGAGCAAACCAAACCCTAACGAGCCCTACCTGCACAAGATACGCGAAGCCAAGCAGGCGTTGCGCGCGCGCATTCCAGATTTTCAAGCGCGATTCCAAGCCCTGAGCGCAGCTGTGCAGGCCGAGGTTGCGCAGGTCAAGGCCATACGTGCACGCGGTGAGTCACCTGTGCCGGTGGTGCACTACGGCAGCTTGTGCAACAACGACGAGGCCACGCGTGCGCTGATTCGCCGGCGTGGCTGTGTCATCGTGCGCGGTGTGTTTGATGAGACGCGTATCGCGCAGTGGAACGACGACATTGCCCAGTACCTGGACGACGTGCAGTACCTGCAGCGCATGGAGTCCAAGCGTGGCATTGACCAATACTTCAGCGCATTGGCCAGCTCCAAGCCACAAATTTACAGCGTGTATTGGTCTAAGCCCCAGATGCAAGCCCGTCAGTCCGAAGAGTTGGCGCGCACCCGCCAGTGGCTCAATCGCTTGTGGGATGTCAGCCACGAGGGTGTGGATGTGTTCAACCCAGACCAAGAGCTGACCTACGTCGACCGCGTGCGCCAGCGACAGCCGGGCGATGCGACTCTGGGCTTGTCGCCGCATGTTGACGGCGGCTCGATTGAGCGCTGGATAGACCCCGGCTACCAGCAGGTGTACAGGCATATTTTTGGCGGGGACTTGAGCGCGTACAACGCGTTCGATGCGGCGTTCAGGACGGCGGCACGGGAGATTCCTTCGCCTGCGGTATGCCGCATGTTCAGGACGTTCCAAGGCTGGACAGCGTTGACCCGTCAAGGCCCGGGTGACGGCACGCTCAACGTGCTGCCTGTTGTCAACGCCATCCCGTGGATGTTGCTGCGTGCCTTACAAGATGACGTGCCGGCTGATGAGTTGTGCGGCGCGCAAGCGGGCAGGGCCATGGTGGTGAGCCCGCAGTATCACGGGATGCTGTTGGACGCCTATGGGCCCATCCCCACCGTGCAGGCGGGCGACACGGTGTGGTGGCACCCCGATGTGATTCATGGTGTGGAGGACAAGCACCAAGGCAAGGGTTACAGCAACGTGATGTATATCGGTGCTGCGCCCGACTGCGCAAAGAACCGCACGTTTTCAGACTTGCAGCGCACAGCGTTCGAGTCTGGTGCATCGTCCCCCGATTTCGCCGCCGAAGACTACGAGTTGGGTTTTGCCGGGCGCGCCACTGTGGCAGAGTTGAGTGCGTTGGGTCGCAAGCAAATGGGCTACACCGACTGAGCA
>JANREF010000321.1:0-12026 GCA_030726195.1 Burkholderiaceae bacterium
GGCAATGCGCGTCTTGCCACACCAAGTCGCCACCGTCCTCGTGGCACAGCACGCAGGCCACCTGCTGGGTCTGGCTCATACCAGCACGCGCTCAATGCCGCCGTCGTTGGCTTTGGCCACGTACTCGGGCATCCAGTTCTCACCCAGTATCAGGTTGGCCATTTCAACCACCACGTAATCGGCCTCTAGCAAACCATTGTTCAAGTCGTTACCAAAGCGTGACAAGCCTTGTAAACAGCTGGGGCAAGAGGTCAATATCTTGGTGGGCGCCTTGATTGGCTTGTCTGCTTTGGGTACATCAGACAAGGCCAGCTGCTCGCTCTTGAGCGCAGCCAACTGTTGCTCGTTTTTGAGCAACTCTTCTTCCTTTCGGAAGCGCACCTGCGTTGCAATATCGGGACGCGTCACGCCCAATGTGCCGGACTCGCCACAACACCGGTCGCTCTTGACCACAGACTCACCCACCAACGCTTTGACCGTTTTCATGGGGTCTTGCAACTTCATGGGGGAATGGCAAGGATCATGGAACAAGTAGCCGTTGTCGGTACCCAGCGTGATGCCTTTTTCCAACAAGTACTCGTGAATATCAATGATGCGGCAGCCTGGGAAAATACGGTCGAACTCGTAGCCTTGTAGTTGGTCGTAGCAAGTGCCACAACTCACCACCACGGTTTTGATATCGAGGTAGTTCAGCGTGTTGGCCACACGGTGGAACAGCACGCGGTTGTCGGTGATGATTTTGTTGGCTTTGTCAAACTGGCCTGAGCCCTTTTGCGGGTAGCCACAACACAAGTAACCGGGCGGCAATACCGTTTGCACCCCGGCATGCCACAGCATGGCCTGCGTTGCCAAACCCACTTGACTGAACAAACGCTCCGAGCCGCAACCGGGGAAATAAAACACCGCCTCGCTCTCAGCCGTGGTGCCCTTGGGGTCACGGATGATAGGCACGTAATCGGCATCTTCAATATCCAGCAAAGCCCGCGCTGTTTTCTTGGGCAAGCCGCCTGGGAGCTTTTTGTTGATGAAGTGAATCACCTGCTCTTTAATGGGCGCTTTGCCCACAGATGCGGGCGGTGCGGCCGTTTGCTTTTTGGCTGCAATTTTGAGCAAGTCGTGCGCCCAACGTTGCGCACGCATACCCACGCCCACCATGGCTGCTCGCGCAAACTTGATGGTCTCGGGGTTGGTGGCGTTGAGCATGAACATGGCGGCAGCATTGCCGGGTCTGAAGCTCTTTTTACCCATCTTGCGCAGCAAATTGCGCATGTTCATGGAGACATCGCCAAAGTCGATGTCCACAGGGCATGGTGTCAAACACTTGTGACACACCGTGCAATGGTCGGCCACGTCTTCAAACTCTTCCCAATGCGCAATCGAGATGCCCCTGCGCGTTTGTTCTTCGTACAAAAACGCTTCGACCAACAACGATGTGGCCAAAATTTTGTTGCGCGGGCTGTACAGCAAGTTGGCACGTGGCACATGGGTGGCGCACACAGGCTTGCATTTGCCGCAGCGCAAACAGTCTTTCACGCTGGCGGCAATGTCGCCAATGTCCGACTGCTGCATGATCAAGGACTCGTGGCCCATCAAACCAAAGCTGGGCGTGTAGGCGTGGCTTAAGTCGCCCACATGCGTGTCGGCAGACAGGCTAAAGCCAGCGGGCATCACGCTGTCGCGCAGCAGCTTGCCTTTGTTGAAGTGGCCGTTGGGGTCTATGCGTTGCTTGTACTGCGCAAAAGGCGCCAACTCGGCATCGGTTAAAAACTCCAGCTTGGTGATACCAATGCCGTGCTCGCCGGAAATAACGCCGCCCAATGAACGCGCCAGCACCATGATGCGTGCCACCGCTTCGTGCGCGGTTTGCAGCATGGCGTAGTCGTCACTGTTGACCGGGATGTTGCTGTGCACGTTGCCATCGCCCGCATGCATGTGCAAGGCCACCCACACGCGGCCTTTGAGCACGCGCTGGTGAATGGCGTCTAGCTCAGCAGCGATAGGGGCAAAGGGAGCGCCCACAAACACGGCACGCAGTGGCTTTTGCAGCTGCTCTTTCCAGCTTGCCCGCAGTTCGTGGGTTTGCAGCTGCGGGAACAACGTGTCCACATCATCCAACCAATGCTGCCACTGAGCGCGCACGCCCGAGATCACCGCGTTGGCCTGCGCCACGCGGTCTTCCAGCCACTCGGCGGCGGCATCGGGGTCGTCGCTTTTACCCAAAGGTAACTTGGGCTGATTGATGAATGCGACCAAAGCGTCACACAGCTCTAACTTGTTGCGCAGGGACAGCTCGATGTTGATGCGCTCAATGCCCTCGGTGTACTCACCCATGCGCTCCAGCGGTATCACCACGTCTTCGTTGATTTTGAAGGCGTTGGTGTGCTTGCTGATGGCGGCTGTACGTTTGCGGTCCAACCAAAATTTCTTGCGTGCCTCAGGGCTGATGGCTACAAAGCCTTCGCCGCTGCGGCTGTTGGCCAAACGCACCACCTCAGAGGCAGCGCGCGCCACCGCGTCGGCGTCGTCGCCCACGATGTCACCCACCAAGACCATTTTGGGCAAGCCTGCGCCGCCACGCTTGCTCTTGGTGGCGTAGCCAACGGCTTTCAGGTAACGGTCGTCCAAGTGCTCAAGACCTGCCAACAACGTGCCCGTTCGGCGCTGCTCAGCAAACATGAAGTCTTTGATGTCGACAATGCTGGGCACAGCATCTTTGGCATTGCCAAAAAACTCCAAACACACGGTGCGTGTATGGGCTGGCATGCGGTGCACCACCCAGCGTGCGCTGGTGATGAGGCCATCACAGCCCTCTTTTTGTATGCCTGGCAAGCCCGACAGAAACTTGTCGGTCACGTCTTTGCCTAAACCGGCTTTGCGGAACATGTTGCCCGCAATGTCTAGACGCTCGGTACGTATGGGCGTTTTGCCATCGGCTTCAAAGTAAGCCAACTCAAACACGGCGCACTCGGCATCGTGAATCTTGCCCAGGTTATGGCCAATGCGGGTGACCTCCAGCCACTGCGCATCAGGCGTGACCATGCGCCAGGACGCCAAGTTGTCCAAGGCTGTGCCCCACAGCACGGCTTTTTTACCGCCGGCATTCATGGCAATGTTGCCGCCAATGCAGGAGGCTTCAGCGGAAGTGGGGTCAACGGCAAACACGTAGCCACCGCGCTCTGCGGCGTCCGCCACACGCTGTGTCACCACGCCCGCCTCGCTCCAAACGGTGGCCACAGGCTCGTCTAGGCCTGGCAGCTTGACCATCTCTACTTCAGACATGGCCTCTAATTTTTCGGTGTTGATGACCACCGACTTCCAAGTCAGTGGAATGGCACCACCCGTATAGCCCGTGCCGCCGCCACGCGGAATGATGGTCAGGCCCAACTCAATGCTGGCACGCACCAACTGCGCCATTTCGGCTTCGGTGTCCGGTGTGAGCACCACAAAGGGATACTCAACACGCCAGTCGGTCGCATCGGTAACGTGGCTCACACGTGAGAGGCCATCAAACTTGATGTTGTCTTTGGCCGTGTGTTTTTTGAAGCTGCGCAACACGCGGCCACGCAACTTGGCCATGTCGTCAAAGGCGCCAGAGAAGCTGGCAATGGCGCTGGCCGCAGCAGAGGTGAGTTCTTGCACGCGAGCGTCACGCTGCGCATCTTCACCGGGCGTGCGGCGCTTGTGCACCTCGCTCATGCGGTGGCGCAGTGCTTCCACCAAGGCTCGGCGGCGCTTGGGGTTGGCCAATAAATCGTCTTGCAAGTAGGGGTTGCGCTGCACCACCCACATGTCACCCAATACTTCGTACAACATACGTGCCGAGCGGCCCGTGCGACGCTCTTGACGCAGCTGGTTCAACAACTCCCAGGCGCGCGTGCCCAACAAGCGCGTCACGATCTCCTGATCTGAAAATGACGTGTAGTTGTAGGGGATTTCACGCAGCCTAGGCGTGTCGGCCAAGGCTGATGCGAGCAAGTCGTGCGGTACCGGAGCGTTCATAAGCTTTTCAAGGTTGTGTACCCCCCTATTATCCCCACCTACAGTGCACGCACCGCTGGTGTGGGCACTAAAGCCAATTACCGGGGCATTCAAAGCCGTTTGAAGAGCTTGAAAGGCGGCGATGACCGTGGAAACCCAGCTGCATGCGCCAAAAGTTGTACACCGCAGACCCAGGCTGTGCGGTCCTAGGCTACATTGCGCACATGTCATGTCCTAGGTTTATCGCGCACAGGGGCGCGGGCACATGTGCCCCTGAAAACACAATGGCCGCCTTTGAGCTGGGCGCAGCCTTGGGACATACGGCTTTTGAGTGCGATGTGAAGCTCAGCGCCGACGATGTGTGTGTGCTGTTACACGACGACACCCTGGAGCGCACCACCAATGGCCAAGGGGCGGCTGGCGCCATGCGCTGGGCCGACTTGCGCCAACTCGACGCGGGCACGTGGCTCAGCCCAGACTTTGCCGGTGAGCCCCTGGCCAGTTTGGCCGACATCGCGCGGTTGTGTTGCCCCAAGGGCTACTTTGTAAACTTGGAGATCAAGCCCAGCCCCGGTACAGACACCCACACCGCCCATCTGGTGGCCAACGCCGCAGCAGCATTGTGGGCCGGCCAGCACACCCAACTGCTGCTGAGCTCGTTTTCGCATGTGGCTTTACAAGCTGCACGGGCGGCACAGCCCCAGCTCGCACGCGCACACCTGTTTAAAACCTTGCCCCCAGATTGGCTAGACCTCGCACAAGACGTGGCTTGCCAAGGCGTGGTGTTGCACCACAGCTTGGTGTCGCCGCACACCATAGCGGCTTGCCACGCCCAAGGCCTGTGGTGCGCCAGCTATACCGTCAACGACCCGGAACAAGCCCAGCGCTTCATCGGCTGGGGGTTAGACCACCTGATCACAGACGCGGTCAAGACCTTCAAGAACCCGACCTAGCAAACCAAGCCGCAGCCGACCCCGTCACCAACACCAAGGCAGCGTAGGTGAGCATGGCGCCGTCCAAATTGGTCAAGGCCATGCCCAACACGGCCACGGCCACACCCAAGCCAAACAAGGTGAACCACACCCGCAGCAACGCGTGTTTGGCGACGTGCGCGCCACGCAGGCGCAGCAACACACTGAGCGCGCAGGCCATGCCAAAAGCGGGCGCAACAAAGTTGGCCACGTGCCATACGACTTGCAACACGGTGTCTAAAAAGCTCAAGCACATACTCCAATAAGGCTGATTGAGGCGAAGGGCCCGCAGCGAGCGGTGTTAGATTTTATAATCTCGTAATGACCGTCTGGGCCCTTGGCATCAACCACGAAACGGCGCCCTTGGATGTGCGCGGTCGCTTTGCCGTGGCCACGGACCAGCTGGCCCCCACCATCAAACGCCTGCAAGACGCCTTAACGGGCAAGCCCGAAGCCACCTTGCTGTCCACCTGCAACCGCACCGAAATTTACGGCTCAGGCGACCTGCAAGCCCTAGACCGCAGCCTGGACTGGCTGGCCCAAGCCGGCGGTGTCTCGGCCCAAACCCTGCGCAGCCACGCCTACACCTTGCAGAACGACGAAGTCGCAAGACACGCCTTCAGGGTGGCCAGCGGCTTAGACAGCATGGTCTTGGGTGAAGCCCAAATTTTGGGCCAAATGAAAGATGCTGTGCGCGCAGCCGAGTCCGCGGGGGCGCTGGGCACCACCTTGCACCAGTTGTTCCAACGCTCGTTCGCCGTGGCCAAAGAAGTGCGCACTGTGACCGAAATTGGCGCGCACTCCATCAGCATGACGGCTGCGGCAGTGCGCCTGGCCGGACAACTGTTTGAAGACATCAAAGATTTGTCGGTGCTGTTTGTAGGCGCTGGCGAAATGATTGAACTGGCCGCCACGCACTTTGCGGCCAAATCGCCTAAAAAAATCGTCATCACCAACCGCACCGCCTCGCGCGGCGAACTGCTTGCCAGCCGTTTCGGTGCCACCACCATGGCACTGTCTGACCTGCCCGAGCGACTGGGAGAATTTGACGTGGTGATCAGCTGCACAGCCAGCACCCTGCCACTCATAGGCTTGGGTGCGGTGGAGCGCGCACTCAAAAAGCGCAAACACAAGCCCATGTTCATGGTGGACTTGGCGGTGCCGCGAGACATTGAGCCAGACGTCAAGCAATTAGATGATGTGTACCTGTACACCGTCGACGACTTGGCCACCGTGGTGCAAGTTGGCCGCGAAAGCCGCCAAGCCGCTGTGGCGCAAGCCGAGGTCATCATTGACGACGGCGTGCGCGGTTTCATGCACTGGTTAGACCAGCGCGCTCGCGTGCCTGTTATCCAAGAGCTGCAACAACAGGTGGGGTTTTGGCGCGAAGCCGAAATCGCAAGAGCCCGCAAACTGCTCGCCAAAGGTGCATCCCCAGAAGAGGCACTGCAAGCACTGGCCAAGGGTCTGAGCCAAAAGATGCTGCATGGTGCCATGACGGGTTTGCAAGCCAGCGACCCCGAGCAACAAGCCGCCAGCCAACAAGCCATTGAGCGTTTGTTCTTGCGCGGCGCTGACCGCCAGCGTTAGCCACGCTGCACACGTCCAGCGCACGGCCCGTCTGTGCGCCAACGCCGTTGCGTTTTGATACAGCGGGCACCTGGCTACTGTGGCAGGCCCAACAACAGACCCACCAGGCGATTGGATTGCAGCTATCCAGCGCAACACTCGCCACAACACTCCCCACAACACACACCGCAGCCCATGCCATGAAACCCTTTGTCAAACACACACTCGAGCGCCAAACGTGGCGACTAGAGGAACTAGACGCTTTGCTCAGCGCGCCCGATGTGGTGGGCAACATGGAGCGTTTCAGGGCCTTGAGCAAAGAGCACGCAGAACTGTCCGAGCTGGTCACGCTGTACAAGCAATACCAACAACGCGAGGCCGACCAAGCCGGTGCGCACGACATGTTGAACGACCCCGACATGGCCGATATGGCGCAGGAAGAAATAGAGGCCTGCACCACCGACATGGCCCAGCTCAACGAACAGCTGCAAGTACTGCTGCTGCCCAAAGACCCCGACGACGAACGCAGCTGCTTTGTAGAGATTCGTGCCGGCACGGGTGGCGATGAATCGGCCTTGTTTGCTGGTGATTTGCTGCGCATGTACACCCGCTACTGCGAAGGCGCGGGGCTGCGCATGGAGTTGGTGAGCGAATCAGACAGCGAGCTGGGCGGCTACAAAGAAGTGGTCATGCGCATTGTGGGCCAGCAAGCCTATGGCCGACTGCGATTTGAGTCGGGTGGACATCGCGTGCAGCGTGTCCCGGCCACCGAAACCCAGGGACGCATACACACCAGCGCGTGCACCGTTGCCGTCATGCCTGAGCCCGATGAGGCGCAGGCCGTACAAATCAACCCGGCAGACTTGCGCATAGACACCTACCGCGCCAGCGGCGCAGGTGGGCAGCACGTGAACAAGACCGACTCGGCCGTGCGCATCACACACATCCCCACAGGCACGGTTGCCGAGTGCCAAGACGACCGCTCACAGCACCGCAACCGCGCCAAAGCCATGCAGGTCTTGGTGGCACGCATTGCCGAGGCTGAGCGCAGCGTACGCGATGCCAAAGAGGCTGCACAGCGCAAAGGCCTCATCGGCAGCGGCGACCGCTCAGACCGCATTCGCACCTACAACTACCCGCAAGGGCGTATCACCGACCACCGCATCAACCTCACGCTGTACAAGCTGAGCCAAGTCATGGAAGGCGACTTACACGAGGTGATTCATCAGTTGCAAATTGCACGTGGTGCCCAGCAAATGGCCGAACTCGAAAACGCGAACCAAGCCTGATGTCATCGCCGCCTTGCCTCACCATTGCCCAAGCGGTGGCACACGCCCAAGCGCGTGGCCTAGACCGCTTGGATGCGCAGCTGCTGACGCTGCACGCGGCGCAGCGCGCGCAAGACGAACGCGCGTGGCTGATTGCGCACGACACCGACGTGCTGCTGCCCGCGCAACAAGCCGTATGGGAAGCGCTGATACACGCCAGAGTGGCTGGACAGCCGCTGGCCTACTTGGTGGGTGAAAAAGCGTTCTTCGGCCTCACGCTGCACGTGTGCCCCGATGTGTTGGTGCCGCGCCCCGACACCGAAACCTTGGTCGAATGGGCCTTGGATGTATTGGCAGCGCAAGGCTTGGTCTTGAACGCATCGGCCCCCATCACCACGCCACCACTGACCGCCCCTTTCACCTCCCCTCTCACCTCCCCTGTCACGTCCCCGCTCACACCCGCGTGCGCACCACACGTACTCGACTTGGGCACCGGCAGTGGCGCAGTAGCTCTGGCCATCAAGGCACACGCAGCATTGGCACAAGTCAGCGCCGTTGATGCCAGCGCACCGGCCTTGGCGCAAGCAGCTGCCAATGGCACCCGGCTGGGGCTGGATGTGCGGTGGCAGCTGAGCAACTGGTTTGAAGGCGTGGCCGAGCAGTCCTTTGACCTCGTGGTGAGCAACCCGCCCTACATCGAGCTGAGCGACCCGCACATGGCCCAGCTGCAGTTTGAACCAGCCAGTGCATTGACCAGCGGTGTGGACGGCCTAGACGACATACGCACCATCATCGACCTGGCACCAGCGCACCTGCGCCCCCAAGGCTGGCTGCTGCTGGAGCACGGCTGGAAGCAGGCCGATGCGGTGGCGCAATTGCTCACGCTGCGTGGATTCAAGCATGTGCAAACCCGGCGCGATTTGGGTGGCAACCAGCGGTGTACCGGCGGGCAATGGGTAAATGCAACACCCATCCACAAGCAAGCGACAGACATGGAATAATGAGGGCAGATGGCTGCACAGCACGGCCGACAACCACCCTTATCCGGAGAGAACTATGAGCGACGCCCAACAACAAATCGACCAACTGGTGAAAAGCAACGACGTGGTCTTGTTTATGAAAGGCACCGCCAGCTTTCCCCAGTGCGGCTTTTCTGGCCGTGCCATCCAAATTCTGAAAGCCTGCGGTGTAGACGCCAAAACCGTTGCCACCGTCAACGTTTTAGAGAACCCAGATGTGCGCCAAGGCATCAAAGAATACAGCCAGTGGCCCACGATTCCACAGCTGTACGTCAAAGGCGAATTCATCGGCGGCTCCGACATCATGATGGAAATGTACGAGTCAGGCGAAATGCAACAGCTGCTCGGCGGCCAGGCTTCTTAAACAGCCACGCCCGCACAACACCTGTCGCCCGCACCGCGAACGACCCGTCTTCCTGGCTCCCTGCGCCCCGTCACCCTCGGGCTTGACCCGAGGGTCTGTGGTCAACACCACAACTGCGTCACAGCGCAAGCAGCGCGCCCTACCCCTCAACTGAACCGCTCCCGGTCCCCTCCCGTCACCCTCGGGCTTGACCCGAGGGTCTTTGGTCAACGACACAGCTGCGTCGCAGGCCAACAGCGCAGGCGGCCGCTCACATCTGCCTCAACGAGGCTGCTGTCCCACAGGCAAACGGGACACCAATAAACAAAAAAATCACCCGAAGGTGATTTTTTTTGGCCGGCGAAAAACCGTGACTTGTTAACGTCAATGGCCCAACTTGGCCAGCAGCGCAGCAGCCAAGCCATCAAGAGGCATCTTGGTCGCTTCGGTGTCGCGGCGTTGCTGGTACTCCACCTCGCCCGCTTGCAGGCCACGATCGCCCATGACCACGCGGTGAGGCACACCAATGAGTTCCCAGTCAGACAACATGGCACCGGGGCGCTCGCCACGGTCGTCCAACAGCACATCCACGCCTGCAGCCAACAGTTGGTCATACAGTGCCGTGGCGGCTTCGCGCACAGGCTCGCTTCTATCCATGCCAATGGGACAAATCACCACGGTAAAGGGCGCAATGGCGTCCGGCCAAATCATGCCGCGCTCATCGTGGTTTTGCTCAACGGCAGCCGCAGGCAGTCGCGTGATACCAATGCCGTAGCAGCCCATTTCAAAATGACGTGGCTTGCCGTCGTCGGCCAAGAACGTCGCATTCATGGCCTTGGAATACTTGGTACCCAGGTAGAAAATATGGCCCACTTCAATGCCGCGTTCAATGGCCAGTGCGCCTTGGCCGTCGGGTGATGCATCACCAGCCACCACGTTGCGGATATCGGCTACGGTAGTGGGCGCAGCGAGATCACGGCTCCAGTTCACACCGATCATATGGTGATCGGGCTGGTTGGCGCCACACACCCAGTCGGCCAGCACGGCCACGTCGCGGTCCACGACCAAGCCCACAGGCTTGACCAGGTTGATGGGGCCCAAGTAGCCGGGCTTGCAACCAAAATGCGCCTCAATTTCTTCAACGCTGGCGAACCTAAAGCCGTTGGCAAACTCGGGTAGCTTGCCCACTTTGACCTCGTTCATATCGTGGTCGCCGCGCAGCAGCAGCAGCCATACCTTGACGCCAACGGGTGTGCCGTCTTCGTGGGTCTCTTCAGTGGCCAACACCAACGACTTCACCGTTTGGCTCAGCGGCAGATTGAGCAACTTGGCCACATCTGCGCATGTGCTGGCGCCCGGTGTGTGCGTACACACCATGTCTTGGGTAGGCGCAGGCGCAGCGCCAACCGGTGCCAAGGCTTGCGCTTTTTCCATATTGGCTGCGTAGTCGCTGTTGGGGCAGTACACGATGGCGTCTTCGCCTGTGGAGGCAATCACTTGAAACTCTTCAGACAAATCCCCACCAATAGCACCGCTGTCTGCAGCCACCGCCCGGTAGCGCAAACCGAAACGGTCAAACACCGCCCGGTAAGCCGTGGCCATGACTTGGTAGCTGGCCTTGGCCGCATCGGCGTCGCGGTCAAAGCTGTAGGCGTCTTTCATGATGAACTCACGCCCACGCATCAAGCCAAAGCGGGGGCGGCGCTCGTCGCGGAATTTCGTTTGAATTTGGTACAAGTTTTTAGGCAGCTGTTTGTAGCTCCTGAACTCGCTGCGCGCAATGTCGGTGATCACCTCTTCGCTGGTGGGTTGCACCACAAAGTCACGCCCATGGCGGTCCTTGATGCGCAGCAGCTCTGGCCCCATGCTCTCGAAGCGGTTGGTCTCGGCCCACAGCTCGCTGGGCTGGATCACTGGCATGCTCAACTCGATAGCGCCAGCGCGGTTCATTTCTTCACGCACGATGTTGGCTACTTTTTGAATCACACGCAAACCCATGGGCATGTAGGTGTAAATACCCGCGCCAAGCTTTTTAATCATGCCTGCACGCATCATGAGTTGGTGGCTCACGACTTCGGCATCGGATGGTGCTTCTTTGAGCGTGGAGATCAAAAATTGACTGGCTTTCATAACTGCTGTGTGTGCTCTTGTAGTGTGTAAAGTCTGCACAGCGGTCACAAATGACAGCAGCAGTGCATAATGGCTTCAACGAAAAATTGGGGTTAATTATGCTCGACCGAGACGGCTTCAGGCCCAACGTCGGCATCATTCTGCTCAACCAAAAAAATCAGGTGTTTTGGGGTAAGCGTATACGCACCCACTCTTGGCAATTCCCACAAGGCGGCATAGACCGCGGTGAATCGCCCGAACAAGCGATGTTTCGCGAGTTGCATGAAGAGGTGGGTTTACGCCCCGAACACGTCAGCATTGTTGCTAGAACACGTGATTGGTTGCGCTACGAGGTGCCAGACCGGTTTATCCGACGCGAATCGCGTGGCCACTACAAAGGCCAAAAGCAAATTTGGTATCTGCTGCGCCTGACTGGGCGAGATGGGGACCTGAATTTGCGCGCCACCAACCACCCTGAGTTTGACGCTTGGCGTTGGCACGACTACTGGGTGCCGCTGGATGTGGTGGTGGAGTTCAAGCGCGGCGTGTACGAGATGGCACTTACAGAGCTGGCGCGGTTTTTACCCAACCACGACAGCCGCAACCGCTTTTTGCGAGGTGGTGGTGGGCGCGATGCATCGACCCGGCGCGGCTTTGGCTTGGCCAACAACCCAACCCTAGACTTGCCCCCAGGTGCCAGCTTTGACCCAGACCCAGGACATCCCGCAACCAACGCCCACCCTGACACCCAGACGGCACCGGGTAAGGA
>JANREF010000321.1:12126-14083 GCA_030726195.1 Burkholderiaceae bacterium
GTGATGGAGATGGGGTTGGGCTTAGCAGGGCAACCACGGGCGCATGAGCGTGTGCTCACTGCCATCATCCGCTAAAGCATGCTGCGACAAACACACTTGCACAAACGCCCTGCCTCTTGCCCGCCTACCGCTTTACCATCTGCATATGTCCCATAGCGCCGTCACCCATCTATCTCGCTCAACAACGAGCACGCCAACCCAGTCCAACTTAGGGACCGATACAGCCGGTCACCACACACACATAGACCGTATGCCATACCCAACCTACTTTCTACGACGCATGCTCGCTACGTTGTTGGCCGCATGTGGTTTGAGCGCACATGCGCTGAACAACAATTACGTGGAGCCACCGCCTTGGCAGGAACAAGCCCAAACGGTGCTACCCGAGACCTTTAGCCTAGAGGGGCTCATACCCGTTGCCAATCCCACCCGCTCAAGCCTGAGCTACGGCATTGCTCCGGATACCGTCACCGTAGGGCCAGACCAAGTCGTGCGCTACGTGGTGGTGGCCCAAAGCACTACGGGGGCGATGAACGTGTTGTACGAGGGTGTGCGCTGCGACACGCGCGAAGTGCGAATTTATGGCAATTGGCGCGCCGACTCGGGCTGGCGTGTGCGCGAAGATGGGCAGTGGCAAGCACTGCGAAACGCCAACTCTCGCTACGCGCAAACCTTGGCCAATGACGGCTTCTGTGACGTGCGCATCGTCTTTGGCTCGGCCGAGCAAATCGTCAAGCGTTTGCGCGACGCCAGCAAGCTGTACTAACTGCTGGTAAGCGTTAGCACCAAGTTGGTTCGGTGCACCATCTCGGGTTCGGCCGCATAGCCCAGCAGTTGCTCAAACTGGGCAGATGATTTTTTGCACAACAGCCTGGCTTCTGAACTCGCGTAGTTGGCCAGCCCGCGTGCCACCTCATCACCGCGGGCGTTGAGCACCGCAATCACGTCACCACGCGAAAAGTCGCCCTGCACAGCCGTCATGCCAATGGGCAGCAAACTCTTGCCCTCTTTGGCCACCTTGGCCACGGCACCGTCGTCAATCACCACACTGCCACGCAACTGCAAATGGTCAGACATCCAACGCTTGCGCGCTTGATGCTTACCCGTTTGCGCCATCAACCAAGTGCCCAGTGGCTCGCCTTTACACAAGCGCAGCAAGACATCGGACTCGTGGCCTGAAGCAATCACCGTCGAGGCACCAGAGGAGGCGGCACGCTTGGCGGCCAGCACCTTGGTGATCATGCCGCCTTTGCCAATGAGCGAGCCCGCACCACCTGCCATGGACTCTAGGTGGGCATCGCCCGCGCGCGCAACGTGCACGAACTGTGCAGTGGGGTCGCGTCTGGGGTCGGCTGTGTACAAACCGACTTGGTCGGTCAAGATGATGAGCGCGTCTGCTACCACCAAGTTGGCCACCAAGGCGCCCAGTGTGTCGTTATCGCCCACTTTGATTTCGTCGTTCACCACCGTGTCGTTTTCATTGATCACGGGTACCACGCCCAAGTCGAGCAGTGTGGTGAGGGTTGTTCTGGCGTTGAGGTAGCGCTCTCGATCGGCCAAGTCACCGTGGGTCAGCAGCACTTGAGCACTGCCCACGCCAAAGGCACGCAGCTTGCTCTCGTACATGTGGATCAGACCCATTTGGCCCACTGCAGCAGCGGCTTGCAACTCATGCACTTGTTTGGGTCTTGTCGCCCAGTTCAGTCGCTTCATGCCCTCGGCAATCGCACCACTGCTGACCATGATGACTTCGCGACCATCGGCCACCAGCGCAGCCAGTTGGCGGCACCAGTGCTCGATGGCATTGGCATCCAGGCCGCGCCCTTCGTTGGTCACCAAACTCGAGCCCACCTTCACAACGATGCGCTTGGCATTGGACAGCACCGCACATTGCTCTGGCGTTTGCACAACGACATTGGAAGTCAAGGTGGACATGGCTTAAAACTTGGAACGTTGG
>JANREF010000322.1:0-2565 GCA_030726195.1 Burkholderiaceae bacterium
AGCATCAAAGCCACAGGCGTTGCCGATGAGGGCGGCGACAAGGCCTTCGACGTCGAGCCCCTGCCCAAAGGCAATGGCGACGGTGCCAAGCAGTGGCGCTCGCTGGCCAACGTCAAGGTGGTGTGAGCATGCTGCGCGCCGCCCGGGCTTGGCTGACCATGACACTCGCGGGCGTGGCGCTGGCGCTGGGTGGCTGCGGCTCTATGCGCATGGTGGACACCACTGTGAGCACCTTTCATGTGCCTGTTGCGCAGGACAGCGCCGCGGCTGCATCTAGCGCATCGAACACACCAGGCGTATCTACACTGCAGCAAGCCAAGCGCTACTGGCTGGAGCGCCTGCCATCGCAAACCAGCCAGGCCCAACAACGCATGGCCACCATGGCACACGCAAGCTTGGCGGGCGTTGGTTTGCAGCGCGCCGACACGCGTGCCCAAGCGCAGGTGTTGATCACGCTCACCACCTCGCAAACCGACCACGACCGCGCACCATTTGACGACCCCACGCCACGTACAGGCTTTTGGTTTGGCACGGCAGGCTCAGGCATCAGCTTTCAGTTTGGCACGCCAGCGAGCAGCTGGTACCAGCGCGAACTGCACTGGGTGTTTAGAGCCCCAAGCGGCGATGTCTTGCAGGAAATCAAAGCCCTGCACGATGGTCGCTGGTCGGACGACGACACGATTTGGCAAGCCATGCTCACCGCATCACTCACAGACTTCCCCAACGCGCCCAGCGACACGCGCGTGATCAAAACCGATATACCGAGATAAGGCGCCGACGCAGCACACAGTGCGGCGCACCATAGCACCACAGCACAACAGCACATCACCACGCACCACCACCATGCCCATGCAAGCCACACGCATCATTGCCGTGAGACACGGTGAAACCGATTGGAACGCCGCCACGCGCATACAAGGCCATACGGACATCGCACTCAATGCAGCGGGCTTAGCGCAGGCCCAGCAGCTGGGCTTGGCACTGGCCAGCGACGACATTGATGCGGTGTACGCCAGCGACTTGTCGCGCGCCGCCACCACCGCCCAGGCAGTGGCCAAGCACCACGGGCTGGCGGTGCAGCTGCACCCAGGCCTGCGAGAGCGCCACTTCGGGCACTTTGAAGGGTTGACGTGGGCACAAATAGAGGCCGATCACCCAGCAGACGCCCTGGCTTGGCGCAACCGCGACACGGCATTCGCACCACACGGTGGCGAAAGTCTAGAGGTGCTCAAAGTGCGCGTGCAGCGCACGCTCAATGAGATTGCCGCGCGCCATATGGGGCAACACATCGTGATTGCTGCACACGGCGGCATCATGGATCAGCTCTACCGCATGGCGACCAAGCTGGACCTGCAAACCAAACGCAGCTGGCACTTGGGCAACGCAGCCATCAACCGCTTGCTGTGGACACCCACATCGTTGAGCTTGGTGATTTGGGGCGATACCCAGCACTTGCCACAGGACAGCACGCAGGACAACACACGGGAAGCCACGCAGCCCAATTCGGCGCACGGCTCACCCAACAACACGTCGATCTAAAGCCATGGCTTACGACTACGAGATCATTGTCTGGGCCGCCCCCCTATTCATAGTACTCATGGCGCTGGAATACTGGTGGGGCCAACGTGTGGGCAAGCAAAGCTACCGCTTGAGCGACGCCATGGCCAGCATCAATCTGGGTGTGCTCAGCCAAGTCTCTGGTGTGTTGTCCAAGACCGTGGGGCTGGCCGCATTTGCCGCATGGGCGCCGCTGGTTGCGCTGCCCTTTGCGCATGCGTTGAACGGGTTTTGGCACACGGCTTGGGGTTATGCGCTGGCACTGGTGTTGTACGACTTTTGCTATTACTGGCTGCACCGCCTTGGCCACACGCGCAGAATCCTGTGGGCCGCGCACAGCGTGCACCACCAAAGCCAAGACTACAACCTGTCCACCGCGCTGCGCCAAACCAGCTCGGGCTTTTTGCTCAGCTGGGTGTTTTACCTGCCCATGGCGGCGGTTGGTGTGCCCTTTGACGTGCTGTTCACAGTAGCGGCCATCGACTTGATCTATCAGTTTTGGGTGCACACCGAACATGTGCCGCGCTTGGGCTGGCTGGACCGCTGGCTGGCCACGCCCAGCAATCACCGCGTGCACCATGCCATCAACGACGCGTACTTGGATAAGAACTTCGGCGGCATCACCATGGTGTGGGACCGGTTGTTTGGCACCTACCAAGTCGAGCTGGCGCTAGACCCTTGTGTGTACGGCACCAAGAAGCCGCTCAACAGCTGGAACCCCCTGTGGGCCAACGTGGTGGAGTACGTCGCCATGGCGCGCGACAGCGCTGCGGCTTGGCGTCACCGCGCTTACGCACAAGCGGTGTGGGTGTGGCTGGGTGCGACCGACTACCGCACCAGCCACACAGCGCCCCAGCCCTTGGCGGATGCGGCCACACCCATGCGCTTTGAACCGAGATGGCGCAAGCGTGGCCAAGCGTGGGCCCTGGCGGGTTTTGTGGTGGTAGCGGTGTTCAACATGCTGGCCTTGGACGGCAGTGCCAACAAGCCCGCTTGGCAGCAGTGGCT
>JANREF010000322.1:2665-5914 GCA_030726195.1 Burkholderiaceae bacterium
GCAACCCAAGCGGATGTGGCGCATTCAAGCTCAGGCGTCGCCGAGTAAGTCGCCCGCTTTGTCGGCCGGTGCGGTCACACCCAAGTGGCGGTACGCCGCTAGCGTGGCAATGCGCCCGCGTGGTGTGCGCTGCAAATAGCCTTGCTGTATGAGGTAAGGCTCGATCACATCTTCAATGGTGTCGCGCTCTTCACCAATGCTTGCGGCGATGTTGTCTAGGCCCACAGGGCCGCCGTCAAAGCGGTGAATCACCGCCTCGAGCAGCTTGCGGTCCATGATGTCAAAGCCTTGCGGGTCCACGTCGAGCATGGCCAAGGCCTTGTTGGCAATCTCCACCGTGATGCGGCCATCGCCCTTGACTTGCGCGTAGTCGCGCACGCGGCGCAGCAAGCGGTTGGCAATGCGTGGTGTGCCACGCGAGCGCTTGGCAATTTCAAAGCCGCCAGCCGCATCCATGGGCACGTCCATCAACTTGGCGCTGCGCGTGACAATGCTGCCCAGCTCTTGTGGCGTGTAAAACTCCAGACGCGCCACGATGCCAAAGCGGTCTCGCAACGGGTTGGTCAACATGCCTGCGCGCGTGGTGGCGCCCACCAGGGTAAAGGGCTGCAAATCCAACTTAATGGAACGCGCCGCTGGGCCTTCGCCAATCATGATGTCGATTTGGTAGTCCTCAAGCGCGGGATACAAAATCTCCTCCACCACAGGCGACAAGCGGTGTATCTCGTCAATGAACAAGACATCGTTGGGCTCTAAATTGGTCAGCAATGCGGCCAAGTCTTTGGGCTTTTCAAGCACAGGGCCACTGGTTTGGCGCAAGTTCACACCCAACTCGTTGGCAATGATGTGTGACAAGGTGGTTTTACCCAGTCCGGGTGGCCCGAACAACAGCACATGGTCCAGTGCCTCGTTGCGCTTTTTGGCTGCGCCAATGAAGATTTCCAACTGCTCACGCGCTTTGGCCTGCCCCACGTAATCCGCCAAGGCTTTGGGGCGCAGGGCGCGCTCCAGGGCCTCCTCGGTGTTCGACACGGGTGCGGCTGAGACCACGCGCTGTGGTGCGGGAGCGAAGTCGTCGGTTTGTATGCTCATGAGGTGTGCTGTTTGCTCGGTATGAACTGGCGTGATGGTGGGGCGTCTTGGTGGAGCTAGTCTTTAGGGCGAGTCTTTAGGGCGAGTCTTTAGGACGTGCCGTTGAGCGTCAGGCTCAGCGTGCTCACTTGGCCAACGCCTTGAGCGCCATTTTGATGCCATCGGACACGCCAATGTCTTGCGGCATGGCTTTGAGGGCGGCGCCGGCATCCTTGTCGCTGTAACCCAAGGCCAACAGCGCTTGCAAAATGTCGCCCTGCTGGTCGTTGGCCAGGCTCACACCGGTGGCCACGCCATCGCCCAGCTTGCCTTTGAGCTCCAGCAACAAACGCTCAGCGGTCTTTTTGCCAATACCCGGCACCTTCACAATGCGCGCCGTGTCTTGGCTGGCCACCGTGTTGATCAGGTCAGTCACCCCCATGCCTGAGAGTACCGCCAGCGCCATGCGTGGACCTACGCCCGATATTTTGATGAGTTGCCTAAAGGCATGGCGCTCAGCCGCCGTGGCAAAGCCATACAGCAGCTGGGCATCTTCACGCACCACAAAGTGGGTGAGCAAACTGATGGGCTTGCCAATATCGCCGAGGTTGTAAAACGTGCTCATGGGCACATCCACTTCGTAACCCACGCCATGGCAATCCACCAATACTTGGGGTGGATTTTTCTCCAACAGCGTGCCGCTTATTTTGCCTATCATTGGGGTTCCTCGTTTGGCCGCCGGTTGCGGCCACTTGTCTGCCTACCCTTGGATTATCCGTTTGATTCTCAAGCACACCTTTTCCCCACCCGATAACGACAGAATGGCGCACTTGTGCGGCCCCATGGACAGCCATTTGCGCACCATTGAAGCAGGGCTACACGTCAAAATAGCGCACCGGTTTGAGCAGTTCAAGATCGATGGCACCAAAGCCCGCGCCGAGCACGCCATGAATGTGCTGCAAGCGCTGTACGAGATGGCGCGCCGCCCCATTCCGCCCGAGCAAGTCCAGCTCATGCTCAGCGGCGACACCTCGCTGGAAGGTAGCAGCCACGACCTGAGCGTGCAAACCCGCCGCGGCGAACTCAAGCCACGCACCGCCAACCAAGCGGTGTACTTGAATCAAATGGCCACGCACGACATCACCTTTGGCATTGGCCCTGCAGGCACGGGTAAAACCTACTTGGCCGTCGCTTGTGCCGTAGACGCCCTAGAGCGCAGCGCCGTGCAGCGCATTGTGCTCACACGCCCTGCGGTAGAGGCTGGCGAAAAACTGGGCTTTTTACCCGGCGACTTGGGCCAGAAAGTAGACCCCTACCTGCGCCCCCTCTACGACGCCCTGTACGACTTGATGGGCTTTGAGAAAGTGCAAAAGGCGTTTGAGCGCCAGCAAATCGAAATTGCACCGCTGGCTTTCATGCGCGGACGCACGCTCAACCACGCCTTTGTGATTTTGGACGAAGGCCAAAACACCACGCCTGAGCAAATGAAAATGTTCCTGACGCGCATTGGTTTTGGCTCCAAAGCTGTGGTGACCGGCGACGTAAGCCAAATCGACTTGCCCAAAACCCAACTCAGTGGCTTGGTCGACGCCGAGCGCGTGCTGCGCCGCACACCCGGCATAGCCATGACGCGTCTGACCAGTGTGGACGTGGTGCGTCACCCCTTGGTTGCTCGCATTGTGGACGCCTACGACGCGCGCAGCCGCCCCGGCGACGAAGTCCCCCCACCTGCCAAAAGCACCGCGCGCAAGAAAGCCTCTTTGTCATGAGCATGCCCAACCTGTCGCTGTCACTGCAGTTCGCCGCATTCAGCAACGCCAAACAACTGGCCAAACACCGCAGCGCACTGCCGCGCCATGTCGTGAGCCGCGCACTGCGCCATGCCTTGGCGGTAGATGGCGAGATCACCGTGCGCATTGTGGACGAGCCCGAAGGCCAAGCCCTGAACCGGGACTACCGCCAGAAAGACTACGCCACCAACGTGCTCACCTTTGACTACCAAGCCCAACCCACGGTGCTGGCCGACTTGGTGTTGTGCGCGCCAGTGATAGAGGCAGAAGCCAAAACTCAGGGCAAAAGCTTGTCGGCCCATTACGCCCACCTGTTGGTGCACGGCTGCTTGCACGCACAAGGCTGGGACCATGAAACCAGCCTGGCTGATGCGCAGGAGATGGAAGC
>JANREF010000322.1:6014-14067 GCA_030726195.1 Burkholderiaceae bacterium
GCCCAGACCTAGTCGATGTCTAACGGAATCGTAATAGGGCCGCTGTTGACCAAGTGCACCTGCATTTCAGTGGCAAAGCGTCCCGTCGCCACATCGGGGTGTATGCGCCGGGCTTGCGCCACCAAGTAATCAAACAGCGCGCGCGCCTGCTCTGGCGGGGCACTGCCTGCGAAGCTGGGCCGGTTGCCTTTTTTGGTGTCTGCCGACAAGGTGAATTGGCTGACCAACAGCAAGCCCCCCACACGGCCTTGACCGTCGATGTTGGGCAGCGCGTGATCTAACTTGCCCTGCGCATTGGCAAACACACGCAGCTTGAGCAGCTTGTCCAACAACTTGTCGGCCGTGGCTTGGGTGTCCGTGGGCATGGCACACACCAGTACCAACAAGCCTGCACCAATGCGACCCACCACTTCGGGCGCACCCGCTGGCGAGTCCACCTCAACGCGCGCCTGAGAAACGCGCTGCACAACCGCTTTCATACACTCATACCCTTAGGTCGCCAGCGCTGTAGCGCAGCGGTCATTGATCGTGCTCTGCGTCGACCGCGCTCACGTGTGCGTGCGCCTCCACGTCAGACGGCAGCAGTTGTATCGTGGCCAACAAGCCCGGCACGGCGTGTACCAACGCGCGCTCCACATCACCGCGCAGCGCAGCGGCGCGCCCCAGCGTCCAATCCGACGGCATGTGCATGTGCAAATCAATGAAGCTGCGCGAGCCCGCTCGGCGGGTGGTGATGTGGTCAAACCGAATGATGTCTGTCCCATCTCGGCTGTGCTCAAAATCGCCCAGCACTTGCTCAATTTGAGCCAGCACATCAGGCTCGACCGCCTCGTCCATCAGCGCTTGCGAGGACTGCCACACCAAGCGCCCACCCTCTCGCAAAATATTCAGTGCAACCGCAATCGCTACGGCGGCATCCAACCAAACCCAGCCCGTGATGCCCGCCAGTATCAAACCAATGACCACACCGGCCGAGGTCCATACGTCGGTCAATAAATGCCGCGCGTCCCCCTCCAGCGCTGCTGAGCGGTACACCTTGGCCGACTGCAGCATGACGTAGGCCAGCGCGCCATTGAGCAAAGAGCTGAACACCGACAAGGCGATGCCAATGTCCAGCTGCATGAGTGGCTGCGGGTTCAACCAACGCTCGGTGGCTGAGATGATGATGCCCAGCGCCGCGCCGACAATCAAAATGCCCTCAAAACCCGCTGAAAAGTACTCTGCCTTGTGGTGGCCATAAGGGTGACCATCATCCGCAGGCCTAGAGGCCACGGTGACCATTTGCAACGCAAACATGGCACTGGCCAAGTTCACGAAGGACTCCATGGCGTCTGACAGCAGCGCGACCGAGTCGGTCAACCACCATGCCAAGGTCTTGAGCGCAATGGTGGCCAAGGCCACCAGAACCGATAGCCGCAGCAAATTTTTAGGTGAGCGCCAAGTGTTAGCCATAACCGTTGTCGTTGTCGTTGTCGTTGTTGCGGTGTTTATGCCAAGGTCACGCGCGCAAACTTGCGCTTGCCAACCTGTACCACGTAGCGACCTGCACCCAGCTTCAAACCCTTGTCGCTGACCACACTGGAGTCCACGCGCACGCCACCGCCCTCAATGAGGCGCCCGGCTTCCGAAGACGACGGCGCCAAGCCCGCGGCCTTGAGCACCGCACCAATACCCATGGGTGCCCCGCTCAGCGACACCTCGGGAATCTCATCGGGCACACCGCCTTTGCTGCGGTTGATGAAGTCTTGCTCCGCTTTATCGGCCGCCAACGCGCTGTGAAAACGCGTGGTGATTTCTTTGGCCAGCATCACCTTGGCGTCGCGCGGATTCATACCCGCTGCCACTTGCGCTTTGAGGGCTGCAATGTCGGCCTCTGACTTGAAACTGAGCAAGACATACCAGCGCCACATCAAGTCGTCACTGATGGACAACACCTTGGCGTACATGGTGTTGGCGTCTTCTGCAATGCCAATGTAGTTGTTCTTGCTCTTGGACATTTTGTCCACGCCATCCAGCCCCTCTAACAATGGCATGGTCAAAATGCACTGCGGCTCTTGGCCGTACTCTTGCTGCAAATGGCGCCCCATCAGTAGGTTGAACTTTTGGTCGGTGCCACCCAGCTCTAAGTCGGCCTTGAGCGCCACACTGTCGTAGCCCTGCATGAGCGGGTACAAAAACTCGTGCACGCTGATGCTTTGGCCACCGTGAAAGCGCTTGTGAAAGTCGTCGCGCTCCATCATGCGGGCCACGGTGTATTTGGCAGACAACTCAATCATGCCGCGCGCGCCCAAGGGCTCGCTCCACTCGCTGTTGTACCGAATCTCTGTTTTGGACTCGTCCAGCACCATGGCCGCTTGGCTGTAGTAGGTTTGTGCATTGACCAGAATTTGCTCTTTGGTCAACGGTGGGCGTGTGCTGTTGCGCCCCGAAGGGTCGCCAATCAAACTGGTGAAGTCGCCAATCAAAAAGATGACCTGATGCCCCAAGTCTTGCAGCTGGCGCATTTTGTTCAACACCACCGTGTGGCCGATGTGTATGTCGGGCGCTGTAGGGTCTAAACCCAGCTTGATGCGCAAAGGCTGGCCGCTTTCAAACGACTTGTTGAGCTTGCGCACCCACTCGTCGCGGGGCAGCAATTCCTCGGCACCTCTCAAGCTCACGGCCAGGGCATGTTCAACACTGTCATTCATGGGCACGGCTGGCACGTTAGACTTGGCGGTTGAACTGTCGGCTTTGGACTGTATATTTTGCATGGGGTAAAACTTGTAGCAAACCAAGGACTTACATATAATTGAGAATAGTCGAAAAATTTGTGATCTTTGCGCCGCGCTGGCAACAGCAAAAACCCAATGAAATCAACTAAGACGCTCGCTCAACTGCCGGTTTTCGACATATCGGCACACGCACAGCGTGCACCAATTGTAGTGGGCTGGGGCTCTGTTCGAGGGCTAAGCCACGCGCGCATTCAGATGAGGCGCGCTTTTTTGTAGGGGCGGTGGTTGCCCAACCACCACCGAGTAGCTGGAGTTTGTTTGTTCACGGAACACCAACGATTTATAGCCAATACGCAGGCCCGCGTCGCCAACGTGGCGATTAGGACTGCCCAAGCGGTGCCCGGGCGCAGCACGTGGCAAAAACGCCTGTTCTTGGTGGGCATGAGTTTATTTGGCTTGGGCATCACGTCGTTTGGAATTGGCAGCGCGCGCGAAGCCAGCACCGATGCCTACGCATTGGCCCATCCGACCACCAGCGCCAGTAGCAGCCCCGGCGCCATTGCCGACAATTCCGACCCCAGCAGCGGCCGAATCACGCTAGACCCTAGATCCGACGCCAATGCCAATGCCAACGCCAACGCCCTACCAGCCGCCACCAAGGTCAGCGCGCGCAGCAGCACCTCGGTCAAAAGCTTGCTGGGCCCGGCCTTTGACCTAGACTTTCGCAGCCTGATTAAGGGCAACACTGCTGAGCCCAACTTGCTCTACAGCCACGACTGGATGCGCCGTGGCGACACCGCTACCAGCTTGCTCGCGCGCATGGGCGTGCAAGACGACGAACTCGCCCTGTGGATGCGCAGCGACGATGTGGTGCGCGGCGTATTGGCCAACCCCAACAGCAAACGCGTCAATGCGGCCTACACCTTAGAGGGGCAGGTCCAGCAATTGGTGTTGCGGTGGGTTCCCGATAACAACGTAGACACCTTCACGCGCCTGACTATTTCACGCAACGACAACGGCCAGTTCAGCAGCCAAACCGAGCAAATAGAGTTGCAGCGGCGCCAACGCCTGATCAGTGGCCGCATCGAATCGTCTTTGTTTGCCGCCACCGAAGCAGCAGACATCCCCGATGCAATGGCCATGAACGTGGCCGAAGTGTTTGCCAACGACATCGACTTCAACCGCGACCTGCGCAAAGGCGATACGTTCAGCTTGGTTTACGAAGAGTTAGAAGCCGACGGCGAACCATTCAAAACCGGACGGTTGCTGGCCGCTCGCTTTGTAAACAACGGGCGCGAGCTCAACGGCATCTGGTTTGCCAACGGCACGGATAAAGGCGAATACTTTGACCTAGAAGGCAACAGCACACGGCGCTTCTACTTGGCCTCGCCCATGGAGTTTTCGCGGGTCACCAGCAGCTTTGCCATGCGCTTCCACCCCATTCAAAAGCGCTGGAAGCGCCATTTGGGCGTCGACTATGGCGCACCGACTGGCACGCCCGTGCGCACGGTGGGTGATGGCCGAGTGATTTTTGCAGGCGTGAAACGTGGCTTTGGCAACGTCATTGAAATTCAGCACGACAGCAAAAACACCACGCTGTACGCACACCTTAGCCGCTTTTATGTGCGCAAAGGTCAGCGCGTGGAGCGCGGGGAACGCATAGGCGCTGTGGGCAGCACCGGTTGGGCCACGGGTCCACACCTGCATTTTGAGCACCGCGTGGCCGGCGTTCACCAAAACCCCGCCTTGCTCGCACGCAACAGCCGAGCCCTGACCATTGCGCCCGAGCGCAAGTCCAGCTTCATGGCGGTGGCCAACACCATGTCTTCCCAACTGGAGGCCGCCAGCTGGATGACCACCGCCTCCGCTTCCAACTGAGCCGCACGCCGTCAGTTGCGCGGCACTGATGCAGTGGTGCAGTGGCGCAGTGGCGCAGGCATGAAGCACAATAGCGCTCATGACGTCGCGCGCCTTGCCCCACTCCACACCGCCAACAGCCCAGCCGGCCACAGACACTGTGACACCGACTGTGCGCGCGACGCACGCATACGAGGCACCTGACGCACCAGCCCATGCGCTGTTCATAGGCCTGATGTCGGGCACCTCCTTGGACGGGGTGGACGGCGTGCTGTGCCGCATGGACAGCAGCGGTCGCCCGCTTGTGATCGCCCATGCACACCGGCCCTACAGTGACGCGCTCAAGGCACTGGCGTTGGCGCTCAACACCAGCGGGCCTGACGAGCTGCACCTGAGTGCTCAACTGGGCATCGCCTTGTCGCACGTCAGTGCCGATGTATGCACCGCACTCATGCAGCAGGCGCAGGTCCGCGCCCCGCAGATACAGGCCGTGGCCAGCCATGGTCAAACCGTGCGGCACGCCCCCATGGCCAGTCGCACCGTCGACGGACGCGCCAGCGTGGGCTACTCTGTGCAGGTCAACAATGCCGCGCTGTTGGCCGAACTCACAGGCATAGACGTGGTCGCAGACTTTCGCAGCCGCGACATTGCCGCGGGCGGCCAAGGCGCACCCTTGGTGCCCGCATTCCACCAGCATGTGTTTGCGCAGCCAGAGACAACGGTGGCCGTGCTCAACATTGGCGGCATGGCCAATGTCAGCGTGATCAGGGGCACCAGCGTGCGTGGCTGTGACACAGGCCCAGGTAATGTGTTGCTGGACACCTGGGCGCAGCGGCACATTGGCCAAGCTTATGACCACGATGGACAGTGGGGGGCCAGTGCAGATGTGAACAGCGACTTGCTAGCCGCCTTGCTGCGCGAGCCTTTTTTCGCTACCAACCAAGCCAGCGCCCCCACGAGCACGGGGCGCGATTTGTTCAATGCCACTTGGCTGGACCAACAGTTGTTGGGCTTTGAACACGTGTCGCCTGCAGCGGTACAAGCCACATTGGGCGCGCTCACGGCCCGCAGCGCCGCCACACAAATTGAATTACTCGCTGGTGCACACAGCCCTGTCCAACGCGTGTTGGTCTGTGGTGGTGGCGCTTACAACCTGCAACTCATGGCGCAACTGCGCTTGGCCATGCCCGGTGCGCAAGTCGGCACCACGGATGATGTGGGCATGCCTGCACTGCAAGTAGAAGCTTGTGCGTTTGCTTGGCTGGCGTGGTGCTTCATGCAGCGCCGCGCGGGCAATGTGGTGGCCGCCACCGGCGCTGCTGGGCCACGCGTATTGGGTGCGCTGTACCCACGCTGATCCCCTCAAGACGCACACTGGGGCGCAGGCAGACGAAAAAAAACCCAGTGTGACACTGGGTTCTATCAAATGCGTTCAGCGAGCCGAGGTCAGACGCTGAAACTTGAACCGCATCCACACGTGGTGGTGGCATTGGGGTTCTTGATCACAAATTGCGCGCCTTGCAAATCTTCCTTGTAGTCGATTTCAGCGCCAATGAGGTATTGGTAGCTCATGGCATCAATCAACAGCGACACACCGTTCTTGGTCATGGTCGTGTCGTCTTCGTTGGTGATTTCATCAAATGTGAAACCATACTGGAAGCCCGAGCAGCCACCGCCTTGCACGAACACGCGCAATTTCAAATCGGGGTTGCCCTCTTCGGCAATCAAGTCGGCCACTTTGGCTGCAGCGCTGTCGGTAAACACCAGTGCGCTGGGCATTTCCATATCAGGAACGGTTTCTAAAACGGCGGTCATACGACACTCCCTACAAAAGCGGCTGCAGGGCTGCAGCCACACACAATTGAATAGTTGACTTAAATGCTACAGCAATGCCGCTGGGGCTGCTGACTCAGGCTTGCTTGACCGCGAGTTTAAGAGGGGCTTTGTCCTCGCTAGCCACAGCCAATGGGCACAACTGGCCCGTAACCAACGCGCCCAAGTGCAGCTCGATGGCCTTGTACTCCACATTCCCCTCAACGCGGGCTTTGGGTTGCAACTCTATGAGCTGCTTGGCCTCCACTGGGCCCAAAACAGTGCCGTTGACGATCACGTGATCGGCCGATACCGCGCCTTCGATGCGCGCGTTCTCACTCACTACCAACACGCTGGGCTTGCCTTCGCGGCCTTTCACGTTGCCAGTCACGACGCCGTCAATGCGCAGGCCTTCCTCAAAGGAGATGTCGCCGCCAATGACGGTGCCCGATGCAATCAAGCTCTTAATCAGTGGCATCTTCTTTTTACCAAGCATGGCTGTTCTCTTTCTTTTCAATTCGCCGCGCCCTGGGGCGGCACTCGGCATTCAGGATAGGTGGTGTCAAAACTCGAAGGTTTGTACCGACTTCACTGCGCCATTTTGCACCAGCTTCACCGTCAAGGTCTTGATCTGCACGCCACTGGGAATATCAAACACGCCCGTGCTGCGCACATATTGCATCAACGACACCTCACGCGGGCTGCCCTGCGGCGTCATGCTGAACGGTTTGCCCGCCATGGTGCCAGAGGCTGCCAGCTCAATCGTGCCTTTGAAAGCGGTTGGATTTTTGGCCGCTTGGATGACCAGCACTTGCCACCGCACCTGTGTGGGCGTGAGCAGCTCGGCTTGCACCGAGCGGATACGCGCGGAAGACACACCGCTGCCAGCCGGGATCAGGCGTTCGAAAAAGCCCAAGTCGTCTCGCAAGTCTTGGTTGTCGGCCTCTAGGCGACGAATTTGTGCGACCAGCTCTTTTTGAGCGGTCTGCTCTGCAATGATTTGGCTTTGTGAGGTATTGACCAGCGACTGCGCTTTTTCAAGCAAGGCGCTGATGCGTTGGTTCTCGCTTTGCAAGTAGCGCAGCTCTTCGCGCGAACCCGCTTCAACACCTGCTATTTGCTTGCCCTGCTCAAACGCCCACAGGGCCAGCGCCGCTGAAAAACCCAGCACCAAAGCGGCCAGCAGCCAGCGCAATGGCCAAGGCAACGCGCTTCGCACAGACATGCGTGGCGCGCTGACGGTCAAGCGGCGTCTTAGCAAACGAAGTCTCATGAGTCAGCAACTATAAGTAAATTGTTGCGCTTGTACAGCGCAAATAACAAAGCCGCCCCAAGACCAGTCTTGCGGGCGGCTTGTTGGTACAACAAAACGTGATTAACGCTTGCTGAACTGCTTGCGACGACGCGCAGAGCGCAAACCAACCTTTTTACGTTCAACTTCGCGAGCATCGCGAGTCACGTAACCGGCTGCTGACAACGCTGGCTTGAGGCCTGCGTCGTAGTCCATCAAAGCACGTGTAATGCCGTGACGAACCGCACCTGCTTGGCCTGATTCGCCGCCGCCGTGCACGTTCACCTGAATGTCGAAGCTTTCAACATTTTCGGTCAACACCAAGGGTTGCTTGGCAATCATGATGGAGGTTTGACGACCGAAGTATGCTTCGATGTCT
>JANREF010000323.1:0-10606 GCA_030726195.1 Burkholderiaceae bacterium
GCAGCAGCACGGCGCGCAGTTTGCGTACCCCACCCACACCGTGCACATGGCCGAAACCGTGGCTGAAACTGTGACCAAACCTGTGGCAAGGCCCGAGGCCAAACACATTGGTGGGCCCAGCGCTGTGTAAGGTGTGTTGGGCAGCGTCGACACAGCACACCCCTGTGACACGCACGAATTGCCGTTCATGCTGTCTGAGTTTGTATTTTTTGTTTTTGTTTGTTTGTTTGTTTTAGTGTCTCTATCAACTACCGTCTGAGCGTGCGTTCAACGCGTGGTCTACCCCATTTGTTATGACCAATATCAATACCACTCCTACTACTGGCACCCCCGCTGCCACTGCCACTGCCATTGCTGCTTCAGAGCCGCGCTTGACCTCTTTGTCACATGGCGGGGGGTGCGGCTGCAAAATTGCACCGGGCGTCTTGGCCGAGATGCTCAAAGGCGTGTCCACGCAAATGATTCCGCCACAGCTGTTGGTTGGTATCGAGACGGCGGATGACGCCGCCGTGTACCAAATCAATGACGAGCAAGCCATTGTGGCCACCACCGATTTCTTCATGCCCATCGTGGATGATGCCTTCGACTTTGGTCGCATCGCAGCGACCAACGCCATCTCGGATGTCTATGCCATGGGTGCCACACCGTTGTTCGCTTTGGCCCTGGTGGGTATGCCGATCAGCGTGTTGTCTACCGACACCATAGGGCGCATTTTGGCTGGTGGTCAGGCCGCGTGTCAGGATGCCGGCATTCCGATTGCAGGCGGCCACACCATCGACTCGGTGGAGCCCATTTACGGTTTGGTGGCCATTGGTCTGGTGCATCCCAAGCACATCAAACGCAACGCCCATGCGCGCCCTGGTGATCGTCTGATTTTGGGCAAGCCATTGGGTGTGGGTGTGCTGTCGGCGGCACTGAAAAAACAAGCACTCAGCGACGCAGGCTACGCCGCCATGGTGGCCGCCACCACGCAACTCAACAAAGTGGGGCCGGCGTTGGCCCAATTGGAGGGGGTGCACGCCATGACCGATGTGACCGGTTTTGGCTTGGCCGGCCATGCGTTGGAGATGGCGCGCGGCTCTTTGGCCAGCGTGACCATCAACTGGGGCAACGTACCCTTGCTAGAGGGCGTGGCCGACTTGGCGGCGCAAGGCATGGTCACGGGCGCGTCTGGGCGCAACTGGGCCGCCTATGGAGAGGACGTGCAGGTGAGCGAGGCCTTGTTGACTGATGCCAATGCACGCGTGTGCGATTTGCTCAGCGACCCCCAAACCAGCGGTGGCTTGCTGGTGGCTTGTGCGCCAGAGGCCGCGCCAGAGGTGTTGGCATTGTTTCAAGCAGCTGGCTTTGATCAAGCACGAGACATTGGCGCGGTGGCCAGCCGCGGCGCTGATGGGCAGGCTTTGCTCACGGTGGCTTGAGCAGGCTGTGGGGAGTGGTTTGAGTCAAGCGGTTTAGGCCGCTTGTTTGCCACCCACTTTGCCTGCTGTTTTCTGAGGCATGGTTGTGAGCTGCTTGGCGATGAAACCCTTGTCGATGGCGTTCTTCCACCACCAAAACACACGCGAGCACGCAGCCCAGCGGCCCCACGTGGCCAAGGCGCGCCCATTGCCCAAATTGAGCAAGTTGAGCGTGCGCGTGGGCGGTTTGTAGGCAGTCAGCGCCGTGCTGTTGGCACTGGCAATCAAGTTCACCAACAAGGGCGGGCCTGCGCGCACGGCATACACGCCGCTGCGCGGATGGGGGTAAGGCGTATTGGCGCTCACGTCGCCTGCGGCAAACACATTGGGGTGCGAGTGGGATTGTCCGTACTCGTTCACGCGTATGTAGCCATGGTCGTTGAGCGACAAGCCAGATTGGGCCAACAGCTTGGGTGCGTGCCCACCGGTGGTGAGTATGGCCAAGTCACATTGCAGGCGCAGCCCGCCGTGCAAACTCAGCGTGTCGGCGCTTAAGCCCACGCAGCGCTGCTCTATAACTTGCACGCCCGCGCGTTTGAGCCACATGGCAGCCAAGCGTTTGGCACGCGGCGAGTAGGTGTGCATCAAGCCCCGGGCACCAGCGATCAGCGTGAGGCCCGCTTGGGTTTTGCTCGCGGCCAATGCTTTGGCTACAGCCAACACGGTTTCTACGCCCGCAGCACCGGCACCGACCACAGCAATGCTGTGTGGATGGGCACGCAAACTGGCCAAGGTAGCGGGCCACTGTTGGGCAAAGTCGTCTATGGGGCGAATGCGCATAGCGTGCTCGCCTGCGCCGGGCATGCGTTTGTCCAGCTCGTCCGGGTCCATGGTGCTGCCAATGTCTATGGACAAGGTATCAAAACTCAGGTGACGCCCGTTCTCCAGCACCACGACTTGTTTGGCCATATCGATGTGGCGTGCCGTAGATTGAATCCAAGTGGCGGGGCTGTTTTTGATCACACGCGCAACGGGCAGCTCGCATTGCGACGGCTTGTAGGTGCCGCCCATAAGGCCGGGCAGCATACCGCTGTAAATCTGCGATTCGCGCGGGCTCACCACGATCAGCTCGGCGTTGGGTGCCTGCGCACGTTGCCAATGCCTGATCACGTGCAAGTGCGCATGGCCAGCGCCTAGCAGGACGATTTTTTTGTGTGCGCTCAAAACTGGGGATCTCGTGACCGTTTGTGCAGCGGTTGTTGAAAGAAGTGAAAGTTATTGTGCACGTGTTTTTGCAATGAGTACTTTGAGGTTAATGGTGTATGCGGGTGTATGTTGAGCGTGCTCAGCGCGTCCTCAGGGTGCGCTGTGCCACTGCAAGCTGCGCACCCAGCCCAATGCAGATGCGGCCGTGTTGTCGGTGTCTGCACCGACGGCGATGGCACTCACAGGCGGCACAGTTTGGGTCTCGTCGCCAAACAAGAGCAAGAAGTCAGCACTGAGGTTGCGGCTTTGCGAGGCCCACGCCTTGCCCGCACTGTCGCCGCTTTGCAGCACCATGTAGCGCACGCGCTTGGAGTAGGGGTTGGCACCTGTGGTGCCAATGGGGTAGCGGTTGTCCCAGATGTAGCAAATGGTGGCGCCGGGCAGCTCAAAGTCGCTGTGGTTGCGCGCAATACCCAGCAACAAGCGCTCGCCCCAGGGCACGTTGGCGTCGTCGTGGTCAAAGCTCACACATACTTTCAAGGCCGCGTCGTCGCCTTCTTTGCGCTGCAAGTCGGCCTGCTGCAGCCCTTGGTCTAAGCGCCACTGCCAGCTCAGATTGGCTGCTGTCCATGGGCCTTTTTGCAACAGGTGGCCGTAGCTGCTGTTGCTTGCAATACGCACTGCTGGCGTCGAATCGCCGGGGGTGGCCAGGGCTACATCGATGGTGGGTGCGGGTATGCCTTTGTCCGCAGGCAGTGCGACGCGGCTCCACTGCGGATTGATGTGTGCACTGGCGTCTAGCAAGGGCACAGGCTTGGAGGCACTAGGCGCTGCAGGCGCTTGTGCTTGCGCCAGCGTTTGGCTGGCGAGTAGGCTGGATATGCACAAGAGCGCGCCTGTGTGTATGCGTGTGAGCGTGTGGGCAAAGCGTGTCATAAGAAGCCTGTATTGAAATAACTGTAGTTTCGAACAATAGGGAAACTAAAAAAATGATTGGTATTGAGGTGGGGATGGGTGCGGCGATGGATAAGGTGATGGGTATGAGGATGGAGCTGCAGACGATTGCTGCGACGTTACAAGTCTCTGAGCCCTGCGCGTATGCGTGTGACGCTGGTGAGCATGCACAGCAGGGCAAACACGTAGGCCAGCGTTGGGAAGTGCATTGGCCACAAACACATGGCGATGAAGAACGCCAAGGTCTCGGTGGCTTCTGTGAGGCCGCCTAAAAAATAAAACGATTTGTTGATGCGCGATGGGTGCTGGGTTGGCTGCGCCTGGTCGCGCTTCGGCGCCTCTTGGTCTTGTTGTTGCTGTTGTTGCTGCTGTGGTTGTGGTTCTTCGTTGGCAGTGTGTGTGGGCTTGCTGCTTTTTTCTTGCATCACGGCGTAGGCCAAAAAGCTGGTGCCTGTCCCAATGAATGCGGCCAGCAAACATGCCGCGGGCAGCGCATTGCGCACGGGATCCGCCCATGCAAAGGCCAGTGGGATGGCGGCATAAAACCAAAAATCCAAGGTGATGTCTAAAAAGCCGCCGGCATGGCTGGGCGTGCCCAACCTGGCCACTGCACCGTCCAGCCCATCGCACAGGCGCGACACCAGCAGCAGCGCCAAGCCCAGCGCGTATTGTTGTTGTGCGATGGCCAGTGCGCTCAATAAGCCAATCGCCCAGCCCAGCCAGGTGAGTGTGTTCGCGGCAATGCCTGCACGGTGCAGCAGCTGCGCCGCGCCATGGATGAGTGGGCGGATGGCCTGTTGGGTGTAGCGATCTAGCATGAGAAAGGCCCGCCGCTGGTGGCTTGTGTGAGGCGGGTGATGGCGTGTGCGCTGTGTGCGTCCTGCTCGTCGTGCGTGACCACCAAGGTGGGTACGCCACTGGCAATCAAGGTGCTGTACACCCAATCGCGCAGGCGTTGGCGCAAGTTGGCGTCTAACTTGGCAAAGGGCTCGTCTAGCAACAAGGCTTTTGGCTTGGCCAGTAAAGCGCGCATCAAGGCCACGCGGGTGCGTTCGCCGCCAGAGAGCTGGTGGGGCTCGTTGCTGGCTTTGTCTGCCATTTCAATCTGTGTCAAGGCCTGCAGCACCGCGTCGCTGCGCTCGGTTGCAGACAGCGTGTGCCCAGTGGCGGTGTCGTGCCTGGGCACGGCAAACAACAAGTTTTCAAACACGTTGAAGTGCGGAAATAGCAAGTCGTCTTGAAACAACATGCCAATGTGGCGTTGGTGCGCGGGCATGTGGTCCAGTGGCTGGTTTGCCAGCGTGACGCTGCCCACATAGCCCATGGGCGACCTGAGCTGCCCTGCAACGGCCAGCAGCAAACTGCTTTTGCCACAGCCGCTGGGCCCCATGAGTGTGTGGATGTGTGCGCTGGCAATGTGCAAGCTGATGTCACGCAGCAGCGGCTCTTGACCGGCCAGCCCAAGGGATTGGATGTGTATGTCTAGGCTCATGTGCTGGTGGCGTTGGCTGCGCCGTGTTGTGTGTCGCGTTGTGCGTCAAGTTGTGCGGTACGTCGTGTGCTGCGTTCCTTGCGGTCATTACGTTTGGGCCAAACATTGCTCAGCGCAAACGCCATGGCAAAAGCGACCAGCGGCAAGGCGATTTGCAACAAGCCAAACGCAGAGGCGGTGTCGCGCTGCCCTCCGCTGGCCAATGTGACAGCCTCGGTGGTGATGGTGGTGATGCGGCCCGCCCCCAGCATTTGTGTGGGCAGGTATTGCGCCACGCTCACGGCAAAGCCCACGGCCCACGCGTTGAGCAAGGCGGTAAAGAGCATGGGCCATTTCACCTGCAGCAGGTAGCGCCACGTGGGCTGTCCCAAACTGGCCACCACCCATTGCAGGCGGTGGTCAAAACTGCGGTAGGCCGGGCTCACCATCAACACGGTGTAAGGCAGCACAGCCAGTGTGTGTGCGCCGAGTACCCCAAGCCAACTGCTGTCTAGGTGGCTGGTAACGGCGGCCAGGTGTAGGCCCGACAGCCACAACACCGGCGGCAATGCCAGCAAGGCATACAGCACGGGGCGCACAGCCAGCTCCAGTTGGCGGGGTGCGGTTTCCAGCCAAGCGACCGTCCACAGCATGGCGAGCACACTGCTGGCCAGCGCCAAGCTAATGGTTGTGCGCAGCGCCTGCGAGCTCACCAAAGCTTGCGCCCAAGCGCCCCAGTGCCATTGGCTGGGCCACACATTGGGGAAGGGCCAATACAAGGTCACGCTGCCCACGGCCAGCGCGCAGGCAATGGCTACGTAGACACAAGCCATGCTCGTCCAAGCGCCCGCAGCGGCCCACTGCCGTGGTGGCGCGTATGTGGTGTGCGGTCGGCCTGCAGGGTCTGCATGATTGAAAGCGACAAGGTGTGGCCCGCTGGTGCGCAGGCGCGTCCAGCCTTGCCAACGGCTGACGTACCACGCCACTGCCGCGCACGCCGCGCCAGTCAGTGTCAGCAGCCAGGCCGCAGCCATACCAGATGCTGCGACCTGTGGGTCTGCGTCTTGCAACCATTGCCACGCCAGCATGGCCAAGGTGGGGGGCTGCGTTGGCCCTATGACCAATGCCATATCGACTTGACTGATGCCGTATGCAAACATGGCCATGAGTGGCCAACTGAGCTTGGGCAGCAGCAAGGGCCACATGGCCCGTTGCCAAGCTTGCTTGGGGCTGTAGCCCAAGCTGGTTGCCGTGGTCATGGCGCGCAGCAAGGTGTGTTGCAAATCGGGGCGCTGTAGCAAGGCCGCTAGGCTCCACAGCAAAAATGGCAGCTCTTTACCAATCAACACGGCGATGAGGCCTATGCCCCATGCGTCGTTGACCAGCGGCCAGTCTGGTGGCCACTGCCAGCCTGTGAGGCTTGGCGAGATCATGCGTATGAGCCAGCCGCTGGGTGCGACAAGCCATACCACGCCTAGAGCAAACGCCACGTGGGGCATGGCCAGCATGGCGGGTATCCAACGGGTAAAGCGTTGCCAAGCCTCGTGGTTTTGACCCTGCGCGACCCACAAGTGAAACACCAACCAGCGTGCCAGCCACACACATGCAGCCACCGACAACAAGGCGCTGGCGAGGCTGAGCGCGAGTGCGGCCGCAGTGCTGGGGTGGGCCAGCAAGGCCTGCCACGGCGCTGCAGACAAGGCATTGCGCACAGCATGACCCAAGGCTGCCGCCACGGGCACACCTAGCATCAACACCAACACTGCAAGCAATGGCCACAAGCCGCGGGCTTGCGCGCGGGTGCGCGCTTGAGCTTGATTGCGCAAGTGTATTGGGCGTGGCTTACCTGAGCGGGTCGTGTGCGGCATTACAAGGTGTCTACAGACCAGTAGCCGTAGGGGCCTTGTTGGCCATGTTTATTGGCCGTAGCGCTCAACCCAAGCCTTCTCAAGCGCACCCACCCACGATGCATGGGGCTCGCCTAGCGTTGGGCCGCTGACCGTCAAGGCACCACCCGTGCTGCCGGCGCTGGCTTGGGCAAATGCGGCTTGGCCTGCTGCGTCTAAAGCCTTGATGTCGAGTACGGTGGGATCACCCCACACGCGAATGTCGGCTTTGCGGGCCTGTGCTTGCGGTGACAACAAGAAATTGGCCACCACTTGCGCACCCGCTGGCGCGTTGGCGTTTTTGGGAATGGCCACAAAGTGGGTGTTGCCAATGGTGCCCTTGGTGTGCTGGTAGCTGTAGGTGGTGCTGGGCAGTTTGCCTGCGACCACTTCGGCGCTGGCTTCCGTGGGATTGAAGGTCATGCCCAACAGCAACGAGCGCTCAGACACGCCTTGTGAGATTTGCGCAATGCTGGTGGGGAACTGTTTGCCACCGCGCCACAAATGTGGGTGCAAGGCGTCGAGGTACGCCCACAAGGGCTTGGTAGCTTGGGCAAAGGCGGTATCCGTGACTGGCGCATCGAGCACGGCGCGGTTGGGCGTGAGCTCTAGCAGTAGCTGTTTCACAAACGTCGTGCCGTGAAAAGCAGGCAAGCGCGGGTAGGTGATACGCCCAGGCTGCTGGGCGGCCAATTGGGCCAGCTCGGCTGCGTTGCGGGGAGGCACAGGCAGCAAGGCTTTGTCTGCATAAAAAGTGAGCTGTGCCATGCCCCATGGTGACTCGAGGCCATCGGTGGTCTCGCCAAAATCCTTGAGCGTGGTGGGTTTACCGGTGGTGTCTACAAATGCAAAGTTGGGTAAGGCCTGCGCAAAGGGGCCAAACAACAGGCCTTCGCGCTTGAGTGTGGCGAAGTTCTCGCCGTTGACCCACAGCAAATCAGCCGTACCACCGGTTGTTTTGCCTGCTGCGATTTCACCTCGCACACGCCCAATGGTTTCGGCAATATCGGCTACTTTGACGTGTACCAAGTTCACGCCGTATTGCGTTTGCACTTGGTCTGCCACCCAGCGGATGTAGGCGTTGATGCGCTCACCGCCGCCCCATGCATTGAAATAAACCGTTTGGCCCTTGGCGGCTTGCTCAACGCTGGCCCAATTGGCCGGTTGGGCATGAGCGCCAGTGCTGGTGCCCAGCGCCATGGCCCAAAGGGAAGTGGCTGCGGCAGCGGCCAGCGCACAGTGCAAGCCGGCGCGTCGTGAGAAAGTGTGTAAGGTCATAGGTCGTGTTGTTTGGGTCAGGTTTGCGTCAAGTGCGCGTTGAATCGCGCGTTAAATGTGCTTTACATGCGCGTCGTGTGTCATTGGTCTGTCGTCACAATACGTGCGCCGTGCGCCCTAGGTTACAGTGGCAGCGCACTGTGCACGTGCAGGGGCTTGGCACCTGCCTGTGTAACTTGTGCTTAATCATTATCGAATACACAGGCAGGGCCGCATGCATGCGCTGCGCCTACCCCTTGCTACTTTAGGTATATTTTCATGAGTTCATCTCCCCCACGCCGCCGCTCATCCGCATCTGTTGTGTTGAAGTGGGTTGTTGTCCTGTTGGTGGCTGCCGTGGTGTGGGCCTATGCCCAAAGCGATGCGGCCCAGCTGCTGAGCCTAGAGGGCCTCAAAACCAACCTATCGGACTTGGATGCATGGCGCACGGCGCAGCCGCTGCGCGCTGCGGCCTTGTTTTTTGTGGTGTACGTGGTGGTCACGGCTGTGTCCTTGCCTGGAGCAACGCTGCTGACCTTGGCCGGTGGTGCCTTGTTTGGTTTGTGGCAAGGCTTGCTGCTGGTGTCATTCGCATCGACCACTGGTGCGACTTTGGCCATGTTGGCCGCGCGTTTCGTGTTGGGCCAAAGCGTGCAGCGCCGCTTCGGTGAGCGCCTCAACGCCATCAATGCAGGTATTGCCAAAGACGGCGCGTTTTACTTGTTCACGTTGCGCTTGGTGCCCGTGTTTCCGTTTTTCCTCATCAACTTGTTGATGGGCCTGACCCAGCTGCCCGTGCGCAGCTTTTACTGGGTCAGCCAATTGGGTATGTTGCCCGGCACGGTGGTGTACGTGCTGGCCGGCACACAGCTGGCAAACATCGACAGCTTGGCCGGTATTGTGTCGCCGGGGCTGTTGGGCTCGTTTGCCTTGTTGGGCGTGTTTCCCTTGATCACCAAATGGGTCTTGGCCAAGTGGCAAGCCATGCGCGTGTACCAGGGCTATATCAAGCCCAGCCACTTTGACCGCAACATGGTGGTGATTGGCGGTGGCGCGGCGGGCTTGGTGAGCGCCTACATTGCTGCGGCCGTGAAGGCCAAAGTCACCTTGGTCGAGGCCCACAAAATGGGCGGCGACTGTCTCAACTACGGTTGTGTACCCAGCAAAGCACTGATTAAAAGTGCCAAGGCGGCACACCACATGCGCCACGCTGCTGACTATGGGCTGGATGCGGTGGCCTTGGATGAAGCGCAGGTGGCTGCATCGTTTCCTGCGGTGATGAAGCGCGTGCACCAAGTGGTGTCTGATATTGAGCCGCACGACAGCGTTGAGCGCTACACCGGTTTGGGCGTGGATGTGGTCCAAGGCTACGCGCGCATCGTCAACCCTTGGACGGTGGAGATCACAGGCCCACAAGGTGAGATGCAAACACTGACCACACGCAGCATCGTGATTGCCACAGGGGCTAGGCCATTTGTGCCGCCGCTGCCAGGTATCGAAGCCGTGGGCGTGCTCACCAGCGACACCATGTGGGAGGCGCTGTCGGCTTTGCCGCAGGCGCCCAAGCGTGTGGTGGTGTTGGGCGGCGGGCCCATTGGTTGCGAGCTGTCCCACGCCATGGCGCGATTGGGCAGCGGCGTGACGCAAATTGAAATGGGCCAACGTATTTTGCCCCGCGAGGATGAGGATGCCGCTGCGGTGGTTGCTGCAGCCATGCAGCGTGACGGCGTGACCATGTTGACCGGCCACCAAGCGGTGCGTTGCGAGCCGGGTACGCCTGAGCAAGCCCATGCCATTGTGGTCACACACAACGGTGCCGAGCAGCGCATTGAGTTTGACGTGCTCATTGCCGCCGTGGGGCGTACCGCGCGTTTGTCTGGTTTTGGCTTGGAGGAGTTGGGTATCGAGGTGGGCCGCGTGGTGCAGACCAATGGCTATTTGCAAACCAAGTTCCCCAACATTTTGGCCGCAGGCGATGTGGCCGGGCCCTACCAGTTCACGCATGTGGCTGCGCATCAAGCGTGGTATGCCGCCGTCAACGCCTTGTTTGGCGACTTCAAGCTGTTCAAGGCCGACTACCGTGTGATTCCGTGGACAACTTTCACCGACCCAGAGGTGGCGCGCGTGGGTCTGAGTGAAGCCGAGGCGGCCAGTCAAGGCATTGAAGTAGAGGTGACCCGCTTTGAGTTGCACGAGTTAGACCGGGCCATTGCAGACTCGGCCACCAAGGGTTTTGTAAAAGTGCTCACCAAGCCAGGCAAAGACACCATCTTGGGTGCCACGATTGTGGGCGCAGGCGCGGGCGACTTGCTCACCGAGTTTGTGTTGGCCATGAAGCATGGCCTGGGCCTGAACAAAATACTGGGGACCATCCACACCTACCCCACCATGGCCGAGGCCAACAAGTACGCAGCCGGCGAGTGGAAGCGCGC
>JANREF010000323.1:10706-14048 GCA_030726195.1 Burkholderiaceae bacterium
CCTACCCCACCATGGCCGAGGCCAACAAGTACGCAGCCGGCGAGTGGAAGCGCGCCCATGCGCCACAAGGCGTGCTGCGCTGGCTGGGCCGTTTACACGCCTGGCGACGGGGGTGAGCACGGCTCGCCCGTCTGTGAGTCAGCTGTAGCCTCTTGGTCTCTGCTGTGGTTCTGCCGCGGCTCTGCTGCGCCTGCGCTGCCGACCTGCTTAAGCCAGCATGGCTTGCGCAAACTCGTGCGCTTTGAAATTTTGCAGGTCCAACACCGATTCACCCACACCCACGAAGTACACCGGTATGGGCCGCTCCATGGCGATGGCGGCAATCACGCCACCTTTGGCGGTGCCGTCCAGCTTGGTCACGATCAGGCCAGTCAGGCCCAATGTGTCGTCAAAGGCTTTGACTTGCGCCAGGGCGTTTTGCCCTGTGTTGCCGTCGATGACCAGCAGCACTTCGTGTGGTGCTGAGGGGCTGGCTTTTTGAATCACACGTTTGATTTTTTGCAGCTCTTGCATCAGGTGTGTTTGCGTGGGTAAGCGTCCAGCGGTATCGACCAGCACCACGTCTTTACCTCGTGCCGTGGCGGCGTTGACGGCGTCAAAGCTCACTGCTGCGGGGTCTGCGCCGTCTTGGCTCACGATGTCAACGGCGTTTCTATCGGCCCACACGTCTAATTGTTCGCGCGCCGCGGCTCGGAAGGTGTCGGCTGCAGCGAGCAGTACGCTGGCACCCGAGTCGGCCAAATGCCGCGTGAGCTTGCCAATGGAGGTGGTTTTGCCCGCACCGTTCACGCCCGCAATCATGATGACGGTGGGCTTGTGCTCACCAATGGTGAGAGGCTTCTCAAGTGGTGCCAGTAGGTCTGCAAACACATCGACCAAGGCGGCCTTGACCGCTTGCACGTCGGTGATGTGCTCTTTTTTGACCTTGGCTTTGAGGGCGCTGAGCACGCGCTCTGTCGCTTTGACGCCAGCGTCTGACATGAGCAGTGCGCTTTCAAGCTCTTCGTACAAGGCGTCGTCTATGCGCGCCGATAGAAAAACGCTGCCAATTTGCTGCCCGGTTTTCTTCAGCCCGCCCTTCAAGCGGTCTAGCCACGCGCTTCTGGGCTCTGGCGCGGGCGGCGCGGCAGGGGCAGTTGGCGGGGTTGGTACCTGTGCCTTTGCCTGTGCTGGGGCTGGGGCTGGAGTCGGTGTGTGCGTAGGTGCGTCTTGTACCTGGTCACCCGGCGCGGCGTTTGTCACAGCGTCAGGTGTGGCACTGTGTTGTGGCGTGGCAGGCGTGGCAGGCGTGGGAGCTTGGGGTTGGGGCGCAGCTTTCGCTGCGTCCACAACAGGTGTAGGGCTGGGTTTTTTCTTGAAAAAGCTGAACATGATGTGTTTTCTACAATGGAGCCATTCTATGAAACCTAGCCACACATCCAAAACATTCGTGCGCGCCGGCGGCAAGGCGGTAGCGCCAGCGCCTACAGCGCCCAAAAAACCACATGCCAAGGCAGGTGAGGTGCGCATCATTGGCGGCGCATTCAAGCGCAGCAAGCTCATTGTGCCCTTGGCCAACGGTTTGCGCCCAACAGGTGACCGCGTGCGCGAAACGCTGTTCAACTGGCTGGGGCAAGACTTGGGCGGACACAAGTGCTTGGATGCTTTTGCGGGCTGCGGGGCCTTGGGCTTTGAGGCGGCGTCGCGCGGCGCAAGCACCACTTGGTTGGTGGAGCGCGACCGCGCCGCCTTGCAGGCTTTGAACGCGTCACAGGCCAAGCTCAACATGCCTGGCCTGCGTGTGGTGGCCGGCGATGCCCTATCTTTGCTGGGGGCGCAAAAGGGTGCGGGCTGGGATGTGATTTTTTTAGACCCGCCCTTCAACGATGAAGCGGTGTACACGCAGGCGCTGACGTTTGCTGCGGGTGCCTTGGCTGCAGATGGTTATGTGTACTTAGAAGCACCGCGCGAGTGGCTGGGGCTTGAGTTGCAAGCGTTTGGCTTGCAGGTGCTCAAGCATGGCAAGGCGGGTGCAGTACATTTCCATTTATTGGCGGCGTGGGATGGTCAGGCTGAACCCGATGAGACTGAGGTTGAGGCTTAAGGCCTTATCCATGTTGGCAATCAGGTTGGTAACCTGGTCGCACATGTGGTCGGGCCCGCGGGCTAGGCTGGTGCGGCGCGCACATTGTGGCTGAGAAGTGCCGCATGGGCGGCAGGTGTAGATTCAAGATGTTTGTAAGAGGCTGACATGACAACAACAGTGGTGTATCCCGGTACCTTTGACCCCATCACCTTGGGGCACGAGGATGTGTTGCGTCGCGCTTGCACGCTGTTTGACCGTGTGGTGGTGGGTGTGGCGGCAGCGCACCATAAAAAAACCATGTTCACGCTTGCGCAACGTATGGACATGGTGACCGAGGTCTTGGCCGACGTTCACAACTTGGAGGTCAAGGTGTTTGACGGCTTGGTCGTGGATTTTTGCGCCGCCAACAACGCAGCGGGCGTGGTGCGCGGTGTGCGCAACCACACCGACTTTGATTTCGAGGCTCAAATGGCCGCCATGAACAACATACTCAGCCCCAGCTTTGACACCATTGTGTTGTTGCCGCGGCCGTCGCTGCAGTGTATTTCCAGCACCTTGGTGCGCGAGATATCCAACTTGGGCGGCGACGTCTCGGCTTTGGTGTCACCGCCGGTTGGTCTCGCACTGGCGCAGGCCAAGCGCATGAGTGAGCAAATGGCCGCGCAGTTGTCTGCACAAGCGTTGGCGTCGTAAGGGCTATTGAGAGGTTATGGGTTACTTATGGCGCTATTAATTACTGACGAATGCATCAACTGCGATGTGTGCGAGCCCGAATGCCCCAACGAGGCCATTTACATGGGGGACTCGATTTACGAAATCGATCCGCACAAGTGCACCGAGTGTGTGGGGCATTTTGACGAGCCGCAGTGCGTGGCCTTGTGCCCGGTGGCATGTATTCCCATACACCCCGATTTTGTCGAAACGCGCGAGCAGCTCATGTCCAAATACCACCGGCTAACGCTGGCCAAAGACGCCTAGTTGCGTGTTTCAGGCCATTCAACGGCCATTGTCTGCGCCATGCGGCTGTGCTTGCTGTGCTGGCTCGGTGGGCTTTGCCGGTTTTGGACGGGGTGGCTTGCTGGTGTGAATCAAGGCCATGGCTTTGCTCATATCACCGGTTCGCAAGCAGTCTGCGGCCTTGAGCGCTCTGTCCATGGCTTGGTTGATACCTGCTCGGTCGTCGGGTGAAGGTTTTTTCAATACCCAGTTGGCGACTTCGCTTTTGTCGCCAGGGTGGCCAATACCAATGCGCAAACGCCAATAGTTGGGGCTGCCCA
>JANREF010000324.1:0-7100 GCA_030726195.1 Burkholderiaceae bacterium
TGGCTTACAAGTTGTTGTTCAGGTACTGCAACATGCCGTCCACGGCAGAGATGGCTTTGGAGTTGATCTCGTAGGCGCGCTGCGTCTCGATCATGCTCACCATCTCTTCCACAACGTTCACGTTGGATGCTTCTAGAGCACCCTGCATCAAAATGCCTGTGCCGTCAGCACCGGGGTTGCCAACCACAGGCGCTCCACTGGCGGGCGTTTCTTTGAGCAGGTTCTGACCAATGGACTGCAAACCCTGAGGGTTGATAAACCTGGCAATTTGGAGCTGGCCTAGTACCTGCTGACCGCCGCCGGCTTGCAACTCCACAGATACTGTGCCGTCTTGACCAATCGTCACACTGGAGGCTTCTGCGGGTATGGCCAACGCGGGTTGCAGCAACTGCCCGTTGCTGTTCACAATCTGACCGGCGTTATCGAGGTTGAAGTTGCCATCGCGTGTGTAGGCAATGGTGCCGTCGGGTTGAGCCACTTGAAAGTAACCCTCGCCTGCAATGGCAATATCCAAAGCGTTTTCAGTGGTTTGCATGTTGCCTTGCGCGGTTATTTTTTCCGTCGCCAACACGCGCACACCAGTGCCGAGTTGAAAGCCAGTTGGCGCTTGAGTGTCAGCGCCTGTTTGACCACCCGCTTGACGGATGTTTTGGTACAACAAGTCCTCAAACACCGCGCGATCACGCTTAAAACCAGTCGTGTTGACGTTGGCCAAGTTGTTGGAGATGACGTTCATGCGCGTTTGCTGCGCATCTAGGCCGGTTTTGGCTACCCATAATGAAGCGTCCATGGTGTGTTACCTCTGCTGTCTGTCTGGTTATGAGGCGCGCATCATGGATGCGCCCGACTCGTCTAGGTTTTTCGCCTCTTTGATGACCTTCATGTTGGCCTCAAAGCTGCGAGAGTGATCGATCAGTCGTGTCATCACCTCGATGGCACTGACGTTGGAACCCTCTAGCGTTTCTGGTATCACAGCAACATTCGGGCCACCTGGAAAGTCTCCAGGCCCTTCGACCGGTTGAAGCAACCCGTCCTCACGGCGGTTCAACACGACTTCGGTTGCATCACGCAGCATCAATTGCCCAACCAACACAGGCTGCGCTGCGCCAGCTTGTTGCGGGTCTGAGGCGTAAACACCGCCATCGCGGCTCACATGAATGGCAAATCCAGGGGGGACGACGATTGGGCCACCTTCGCCCATGGCGATATGGCCTGCGCCATTGGTGAGCGTGCCTAAGGCATCAGGGCGCAAGTCGCCTCGGCGGGTGAAAGCAATATCACCATTTGGGGCTTGAACGCCCAAAATAGTGGCACCTTCCATGGCGATGTCGGTTTTTCGACCCGTAGCCATCATCTGACCGGGTGTCATGAGTACGCGCTCTGTCGGCACCGCTTGTGGTTGGAAACGCGTGTCAAACCCCTCGCCTTCGACTTTGAGTGATTTGAGCGCCACATCAAAGCTGCGCTTGAAGCCAACGGTTGACACATTGGCCAACTCGTTGGTCATGATTTGGCGTGCAATGGCCTTCTCATTGATACCCGCTGCAGCTGTGAATGCCAGTCTGTCCATAAAAGACTCCTACCCACCCAACGGATCAACCGTTGGGCGATGCCCACAGCGCTAAGGACTAGCGCTTATGAGCGAATGTTGATGATGGCCTGTGTCATCGTGGTACTGGTCTCAATCGCTTTGGCGTTGGCTTGGAAGTTACGCTGTGCGGTGATGAGGTCTACCAGTTCCTGTGTCAAATCCACGTTGGCCCTTTCTGTAGCACCAGCACGAATCGTGCCAAAGCCTGCAGACCCCGCCTCACCAATCTTGGCGTCGCCCGATTTGGCGGTGGCGTAGAAGCTGGAGTCGCCAATTTGGCGCAGGCCAGCTGGGCTGGAGAAGTTGGCCAAAATGACTTTAGCCAATGTCAACTGCGAGCCGTTGGAGTAGGAAGCGCTCACCAAGCCGTCATCACCGATGTCCAAGCCCACCAAATCACCCTCTGGTTTGCCGTCCTGCGACTGCGACAGCACCGCGAAGGCTGACGAGTACTGGGTGGAGGCCGAGTAGTCGATATTGATGGTCAATGCGCCTTTACCGTCAGCCAGATACACGGTATCGAGCTGTGAGCCTGTTTGTGGGGAAATGAGGTTGCCGCTGGTGTTGAACGTCAGCTCCCCCTTGTCCAAGTAAATGGGTGACCACTCTGGTAACACACTGAAGCCATCTGCACTGGCGGTTTCGTTTCCGAACTCGTCGATGTATTTGGAGACACCAACGCCGCTAGAGAAGTCGGTGAACTGTGTAGGCTTAATCCACGATGAGGTCGAACCACGGCCCGCCTCCACACTGGCCAAGCCCCAGTTTGAGCTGCCCGACACCTTGATAAAAGAGTCTGTACCCGTCGTACCGGTCGTGAAAGTGAATGCATTTCGGGCTCGGTCGTAACCCACTTGAACCCCAGATACGGTGCTGCCGGTCTCACTGGCTAAACCGTTGATCTCACCCTCTAGTGCCGACATAAAGCCATCTAAGGTGTAGGTGGTACCCACCGGTATCGATACGGTGCCCTTGACATCGTCTACCGACACCACAAACGTGTTGTTAGTCTCGTCTACCGTAAAGTTATTGTTTACGTTGATCGCAATTTGACTACCCATGGTCATGGCTGGGGTGGAGACGGTGCCACGCAAGGCCGTGTCAGACACCGCAACGGCCAACGTATCGGTGGTGTCAATACCCAACAAAGACTTGGCACGTGCACTGGCGTCCGTAATTTCTATGCTGGATGTGTCACCTGTAGTGCCCGATGAGAAGGTGAAGCGCTCGTTCACATTGTCAAATTCAACCTTGATGCCAAAGCGCTGCTGGTCTAGTGAGCGGATCAAGTTGCCGTTGGGCATGACTTTGCTCAGCGCGTTACCACCCGCGGGAATGTAATGGCCGTCAACGCCTACGGCAACTGCGGTTTGACTCAAACCTAAAACGTCGTTTTCAGCGACGGTTTTGGCGACCGTCGGGCCAAAAGTAGTGGCTGCGGCGGTCGCCGCTGACGTATTGTCATACAAGGCGTCCACGCCCGACACCTGCAACACATCATCTGCTGCGGTGATACCAGTAGGCGTCACGGCCACCGTAAAGATGGAGCCATCATCGCGGGCAATCAGCAACTGGCCATTGGTGTTGCTGATGGTGTAGCCCGACGATGCGTAAGAAGGGTTGTCATCACCTGTTAGCGCTGTGACGAGGTCGTCCAAGCTCGCATTGGCGGCCAATGCGCCAGAAGTCAGTGTGATGGTTGTCGTACCTGTTTGCAACTCAAAACTGAGCGCGTCGCTGGTCGCAACGTTACTGCCGTCATATTCAAAAAATTGTGTGCTTTGCGGCACTTGCAGGCTCATGGCCCCACCGTCATCTTCCAAGAATTTAAAGCCACCAGAGACGTCGTCATAGGACACAGTAATGGACGTCAAACCGGCATTGTTCAGCTGTGTTTGCAGCGCCAAAACAGCGCTGTTTTTGTCCACACGGGCCAATGAGCCTGCGGCGTCCGCATACGCTCTAACGGTTTCGCTGGTCAATGTCACACCAGTGCCAGCGGTATCAACCAACTCAGCGGCTGCGGCTGCGGCGTCGTCACTGCTCCAAGTCAGGGTGACAGAGCCGTCGCCATTGTCAACCGCGGTTCGGCCTGACACAGCGTTGAGGGCTGTCGCCACTTGTGCAGCCACAAGCTCCTTGGTGGTGTCTGTAAGAGCTAACGTCACAGCAACGCCAGCGACGGTGATACTGCCAGCGGTCGCAGTCGATGGGTCTGTAAATGTGAGCACGTCCTGCTGCAAAATCTCACTGGAAACAACGGCAGGGACATACTCCCTTGCCGTAGCAGCCGTCATGGTCACGCCAGTCGCACCCGCTGCCAGCACCGGTGTGGGCGCATCACCATCGGTTGCAGCCCATGTAATGGTCAAGGTGCCATCTTTGGTGGCGGGAACAGACACCGTCTGTCCACTCGCGGCCAAGGCCAATGCAACAGCATCGGCGACGTCTTCTTTGGTATCCCCAGCCGCCACCGTCACGCTTACACCGCCCACTTTGAAAGTGCCGCCTGTAGTCGAGGCACTGAAGGTCAGTGTTTCTTGTTTGGTTGCACCGCCATTGTTCATATCCAATGGCAGCATGTAGTTGCTGCCATTGATGGTGGCATTGAGCTGGAGTTGCGTGTTTTGTGAAAAGTCAAAATAGCGCTCATCACCAAATGCGGCATTCAACTGGTTGCTCATGGCAGTAGCCAACTGCACGCCCGTCAATTTGGCGGTGCCAGCCAATGCACTCAAATCCATCACGACAGGGTCCCCGCTGCCATCTATATCGATGCTGAACAGGTTGGCAAGCTCAGCTGCCGGAATGGATGCGAAGTTAAAGGTCGTATCAGCAGTTAAATCCGCTTGCGTGGTTTGGCCTTGAATTTTTGCAGGCTGCGATATGCGGGTGTCCGTTAAGTCGTCAAAGGAAAACATCTGCGTCTTACCGTTGACCAGCTCGTCACTCACTTCACTCTCGGGCCTGATTTCGCCGTATTTGTTGACATACAACGGCTCTGCATTGGCGTCCGTGGCCTGAATTAAGGATGGGTTCACCTGCGTCTCACCCACAAACACATACGTTTGCCACTTGTTGAATGGGCTCAACTGACTGGCGTTTTGGGTTTTAGCGTAATAAACCGTTGCCAAGTAGCCGTTGCCACCCGAGTCGTACACGGTCAGCGCTGTGCTTTTGTTATAGGTTTCTGGGTTGGCTCGGTTGAATGGCTCGGTGATCACCTGCGCGTCCGCTGGGAAGTTCAGGCCCAGGTTGATGAGTGAGGTCTCAGCCGCTTCACCGGTGGTTTGTTGGGGAATGGTTAGAACGTTCAAGTCGCCCAAGTCCGCTTTGCCGGACGAGTCCACCGATGCAGCCATGAGGCGTTGGCCTGCGGAGTTCACCACGTTGTATTGGTCGTTCATCATGAACGAGCCGTTGCGGGTGAAGATGTCTTGCAAACCGTCGGCCGACTTGAGCGGGAAGAAACCGTCGCCGGTAATGGCCAAGTCCAAGGCGTTGGCCGAGAAGGCCACGTTGCCCTGTCCAAACTCCTGCGTCACTTGCTTGAGCGCGACACCCTGACCAATGGTGCTGGATGCTTTTTGCAACGGCGATGTGGCAAAGATGTCGCCAAAGTCGGCGCGCGAACGCTTAAAGCCCGTGGTGCCGACGTTGGCGATGTTGTTGCTGGTCACGCCCAGTTGGGCGGTGGCGGCATTCAAGCCGGTGAGTGAGGTGTAGAAAGACATGAGTGATGGCTCCTAGGAAAAATGGTGTGTCTGCTGACGCAGTGTTTGTTTGGATGTGCGCGGCCAACGCCGCTGCTCATATGTATTTGAAAAACAGGGCCTTACACGCCTATGCGTCGTACATCGGCCAGCGGCAACGTTTTGCCGCCCGCAAACTCCAACATCAAGCTGTTGTCAGTGACGTTGGACCGCACCGCGGTCACTTTGGCCAGCGCGTTGACATCAACCGTTGCGTTTTCGCCTTGCACCACTGCTCTCGCGACAAAGGTGTATTGACCATTTGGAACAACCTCGCCCGCACTGTCGTGGCCATCCCAGTTCAGAGCGAAGTCGCCAGACGCCTGCGCACCGTAAATCAGCTCACGAACAGCCTGACCTTGGCTGTTTAGAACGGTCACACTCATACCTGACGCACCGTACGGTAAGTTGATCACGCCTTCACCACCGGCACCACTTGCAATATCAACCACGCCACCAGGTACAGCCACGCTCTTACCAATGAGGGAGGCACTGGTCATGACGCGGTCGGCGGCTTGGGAAGATACGATGGCATCCAGCGAGTCTTTCATAGACAGGTTGGCCTCTAGAGAGGAGAACTGCGCCAACTGAGCCACAAAGGCTTCGTTCTTCACAGGGTCCAATGGGTTTTGGTTTTGCAACTGCGCCGTGAACAACTGCAAAAACTGCTGCTGCCCCATTTGCTCGTTGATTTGCTTGGGCGTGTTGACATAGCCCTCGTAGCTGGTGATGCCAGCGGGCAATGTGGTGGGTTGAAGATCAACGGCCATGGTGTGTGCTACCTGTCAAAAATTCGGAGTGAAAGCGCGGCATTACGAACGCGTGAGCTCTAGGGTGCGCAACATCAGCTGGCGCGCGGTGTTGACCACCTCAACGTTGTTTTGGTAGGAGCGGGCCGAGGCCATCATTTCCACCATCTCCGTGACTTCGTTGACGTTGGCTGGATACACGTAGCCCGCTTCATCGGCCATGGGGTGGCTGGGGTCAAAAATAGGCTGCACAGGCGTGGCATCGTCCTGCATGCGATCCACTTTGACGCCGCCCACATAGGGCGCGCCAGAATTGGTCATGTTTTTTTCAACCAACGCTTTGAAAACAGGGCGCTTGCCTTTAAATGCTTCCGCCTCTGTACTGGCCACCGTGCCAGCGTTGGCCAAGTTGGAGGCCGTAGCGTTCATGCGCACCATTTGCGCGTTGAGCGCTGTGCCTGCAATACCGAAAATGTTGCTGATGGTCATGGCTCAAATTCCTTTATTCGCCGCGCAAGGCTTTGCGAATGCCGCTCACACGGCTTTCTAAAAAACTCAGGGTGGCCTGGTAGTCGGCCGACGCTTTACCGTAGTTGGATTGCTCCACACTCATCTCAACGGTGTTGCCGTCAAATGAGGTGTTGAATGGCACGCGGTAGACCAAGCCATCGTTGCTGGGCAACTCGCCCGCACTGAAGTGCTGGCTGTTGGTTGCTTGCATGGGCTGGTCCATTTGGCCGGCCATGACTTTTTTGAAATCAATGTCGCGCGCTTTGAAGTGCGGGGTGTCGGCGTTGGCAATGTTTTGAGCAAGCAGCTCCAAGCGCTGGCTTCTCGCGTGCAGCGCACGCTCGTGAATACCGAGTGCGTTGTTCAACAAATCCATGGTCGCTCCTTACACATGGCCTGGCTTGTGTGGCTGTACAACTTGCATTCAAGTTATGCGCCGCACGGCCGATGCCGTTATTGGGTGCAGTGGGTGGTGCCTGTGCAAACGCCACTGCGTGC
>JANREF010000324.1:7200-12789 GCA_030726195.1 Burkholderiaceae bacterium
AACCGCTTGGCCATCACGCCAATGCGCACAAAGCCTTGATGCGCAAGGGATTGCGACGAACGTCCTTAGGTTGTTGCACGCGCTACAGCGTGTGCACACGGCGGCAAGACATTGCCGCTGTCGGCTCTGGCGCTGCGGTCTGGCGCTGCGGGTCAGCGCTGCGCCATGCGCGGCTCGGCCATGGCGGTGTTGTAGGCGCTTACGCGCACATCACGCCCAGCGCGCATGGCGGGGCTGAGTTCTACGCCGCGCAAGCGCTGGTTGGCGTTGTGGTGCAAGCCCGCCCATATGGACTGGCGGGTGATGGGTTTGTCGCGGTCTTTGCCCACGTGCAAGTAAGCGGCCTGCGTGCCCGCTATATCCAGCGGCACATGGCGACGGCTTTCTTGGCGTGCTTTGGGTGTGAGCACACTCAAGTACAAGTCGTCTAGGCGCACAGGGCCTTTTTTGCCCACGCCCACTTCCTCAAAATACTTGTCGACCAAGTCCAATTGCTTGTAGGTACTCATACCCAAGATGGCGCGCGGGTTGTTGGCAAAGCCCACGGTGGCCGCACCACGGCTGTTGCCGTCGCAAAACTGGATGATGCCGTGGCAGCTGCCATTGGTGGACTGCGGGTTCATGCCGTCGCTTTCCATGAGGGTCAAGCGGGCGAAGTCGTCTGGGGCGAATTGGTGCTTGTGCGCCAAGGCCATGATTTTTTGCTGTACGTGCGGCACTTCGGCCTGCGTCATAAAGCCTTTGTCCACCGCGCGCTGCAAGGTTTTGTCCAGTACCGGCGTGTTGGTCAAGCGCCGGTTGAGCGGCTGGGTCACATGGACCACGCGCCCAGAATACGCGTTGGCAGGCGGCCGCGGCAGTCTGCCCGCCGTTGTGCTCAAAGAATTGAGAGAATTCAAGGCGTTGCTACCGCTCAGCGGACTTGCACCCGCACGCTCCAGCATGTGCTGCGAGTTGGCCGACAGGGCCGTCGTCATGCGCAAGGCCAATGCGGCTTGGGTACTGACCACGGGTGCGTTGAGGTGGGCGGCTTGGGTCGACAACTGGCTGGGTTGCACACCGGCCGAGGCACCAACAGACGCGCTGGCAGGCAAACGGGCAGCCACAGCGGCTGGGTTGGCCGTGGGCAAGGCTGCCAATTCGCGGCCCACAGCGGCCATGCGCAAGCGCTGCCCGGGCAGAATCAGGTTGGGGTCGTCAATACCGTTGCTGCTGGCCAGCTGCTGCGCCATGCGCCAAGCCTGCGCACCACTGACGGTTTTGCCTTGGGCGGCAGCGGCTTGTTGCACCACACCAATGAGCGTGTCGCCGCGGCGCACCTGTACATCGGCAAGAGCGGCCAGATCGGGCGTACCCGCTTGCTGCAACACCTTGGCAAAGGCGTTGCCGTCTTGGGCAGGCACAGAGCCCGCTGTGCCCCGCACAGCCGCACCCGCACCACCCACACTGGCGCTGGTCATGTGCCGCACGCGCCCGCTGTCCAACGAACGAGCGTTCGTTTGAAGTGCGTTGGCGGTGTCTTGCATCACGGGGCCCACAGGCTGCATCCTTTGCGATCACGGAACAATAAAAACGCCTTTTAAATCAAGGCGAGCCGAGTGTGCGGTTGGCGCTGGACATCTGCAAAGCTGGTCTCATTCTTGCTTTAACTGGCATATGTCAACACTTCGTCACTCTCAACCTTTGGACAAGATCATGCAAATGTCGTGCCGCTTTTCATGGCCTAGGTGCACACGCGTCATCACCGCCATGGCCACCGTGACGGTCTTGGCTTGCTGGGGCAGCGCCACCGCACACGCGACCTCACCTGCCGAGCAGGCGGTCGCGAAGGCCGTGGCCAAGTGGGGCCAGGACAACCTCCAAGCTGGCGCTAGCTTGACGCTGGCCGCCATGGACGAGCGCATCATCGTGCCCACTTGCGAGCAAACGCTGGATGTGGACGCCCCCTTTGGCCAAGCCGCCAACCTGCGCGTGCGCTGTGCACAGCCGAGCTGGCAATTGTTTGTGCGCACCATTGGGGACGCAGCCATGGCCGAGCCAGCCCCAAGCGCGCCAGACACAGCCGCACCAGCACAAGCCATTGAATGGGTGGTGGTGGCCAACCAACACCTCACCCGCGGCACACGGCTGACCCCTGGCATGCTGAGCCTGCGTCCAGCCGACGCCCATGTACCTACAAATACGGCCCTCAAGGCTTTAGAACAAGCGGTTGATGCCGAATTAGTAAGAGACGTGGCTGCGGGCAGCCCGCTGCGCCGCCACGATGTGCGCGCAGCCGTCTTGGTCAAACGAGGCGCCATGGTGCTGATGTCATTGGGCACCAGCAGCGGCTTGCAAATATCGGTGCGTTTGAAAGCACAAAGCGACGCCCGCATGGGCGAGCAGGTGCGCCTGACCAACGTGGAGTCGGGGCGGGAAATTACTGCGAAAGTAGTCGGTCTGAACGAGGCCGTGGCACTTTAGCGCGTTTTTGCAGAATTTTTTTAAAAAATGCGCACAATCCCCTCAAGTTCCTTTTTTTGCTGCCGACCTCTAAGAGGCGTGAAAGCCGATTCGACTTTCGGGCACCATATTTTTAAGTGAGAACACCATGACCAACCCCATTACGCAGCAAGCTCGACTGGCCCAGCCAGACTTGAACACGCGCCAAGCAATGGACAAGGCTCAGAAAAAGGCCGATGGCGCGCCCAGCGCAGCATCCGACAAGCCTGCAGCCCCAGTCCAAAGTAAGGAAGACGTGTTGAGCTTGAGCGATGTGGCGCAAAAAGCCATGTCAGAAAACGAGTTTGACCGCGTCAAAGTGGACAGCATCAAGCAGGCCATCCGCGAAGGCAACTACCCGCTGAATGCGCGCCGCATTGCGGAGAACTTCGTCGCCATTGAGCAAATGATCCAAGACTGATGGACGCTGAATCCGTGAGCGCACCGGCGGCTGTCACAGCGACACCAGACCCCATGGCCTTGGCACAGCGTGCCGAGCAAGCCCATGTGCGGGCCAAGCGTTTATTGGATTTACTAGGCGACGAGTTTGCCGCGCTCAAGGCGCAGCAGATCGACGCGTTTGAACAACTGCAAACCACCAAAGCCGAGTTGCTCGCGACGCTGAGCGACATCACCGGCGTGACCAGCCAAACCGCCGTCAGCGACCCCGAGCGCCTCAGCAACGCGGTGTGGGATGGCTTCAAAGACACCATGGCCCAGTGCCGCGACGCCCACAGACGCAACGAATTGCTCATTGCCCGCCAACTGGATGCCATTCGCGGCACCATTGCTGCGCTTCAAGGCAGCGCCGGACAAGCCTCTGTTGAGGTCTACGACCGCTTGGGCAAACTCAGCCGCGTCAAACGCGCACGCGGCTACAACGAAGCCTAAGCCAAGCTTTTGCCTTTGCCTTTGGCTTTGCCTCAGTCAGCGCTAGGCAGTCGGCACAACGCAGCAGCCACAGCCCAGCGCTTGGCCCACCTGCCAGCCCCTACAAAAACCGCTTCTCGTCGCCCGGCTCCATGCCTTTGAGCCAGTAGGCCCACGACAAAATCACCGCCACTGCCGCGTACAACTGCGGCGGAATTTCTTGTTCTATGTCCAATCGACTGAGCATGGCCAACAGGGCCGGGTCTTGCGCCACGTAAATACCTTGTGCGCGCGCTTCGTCCAAAATGCGCTGGGCCAGCTCGCCCTGACCTTTGGCAGTGACCACAGGCGCTTGGTTGGCGCCGTACTCCAACGCCACGGCTTCTAGACTGTTGCGTCTCATGCGTTGATATCCAGCACGCTGCCGGCCTCAGGGGGCTGCCAGGCTTGGTTGCTGCTGGGGCGCGGTGCGTTGAACACTTGCAGCTGGTTCATCACCAAGCCGTTGGCGTCCAACTCGTCGGCCAAGTCCGCACTGGCGGCTCGCGCAGCCAACACCACATCCTCACGCAACGCCCACATGGTCATGTCCACGCGGGCTGGCGCGTCAACACCTGAGGCTGCTGGCGTGATGACGGTGCGCAGCCACAACTCGCCTAAGCGCTGGTTGTTGGTGTGTACATCGACCGTGAACACCGCGGGGTCTTGGGGGTTGTCGCGGCGTGCCCGCTTGAAGCGCAGGGTCACCGGGTCTGCATCCACAAACGGCAACACCATAGAAAACGCCAGTTCGCGCCGCTCTAATGCCTGCACCGCTTCGAGTTGCGAGCGCTCCACATCGTCTAATGCCTCGCTCACCACCGCACTGGCAGCCACGCTTGGGCCAAGGCGGCGCAGCATGTTGCGCAGCAAGGTTTTGGTGTCTTGCATGGCCGCGGGAGAGCCTCTGGCCAGCAGCGCCTCTGCAGACAAACCGTTGGCCAACATAGCCTCACGCACGCCCTTTGGGGTGAGGTTGGACATGCTCAGGCGCAGGGCCGGCCACCAGTCAAACCATTCGCGCTTGCTGGGCGATGCCGTGCCCGAAGCAGGTGTGCCGCCGCCCAGTGACGCCCCCATGGCGCTGGCCAGCTGGGAAATGGCGCCGCTTTGAAACAAATGTGTCCACGCCTGCACGTCGGGCGCGCGCGCAAGCAAGGCCGACAAGCGCAGCGACATGGCCACGTCGGGGTTGGTCAGTGGCGAATAGGCCGAGGTGGGCGGTGTTGATGCAGCCGCAGACTGCTGAGCTGCTGGCGAGGCCAATGGGCTGAGAGCTTGCGATTGAGTTTGGACTTGCGCTTGGGCTGCTGTGGCCGCTTGCCCTGCATTGCCAACTTGCGCGCTGGCCGGGCCGTTGGCGGGCAAGGGCTGCAACACCCAGGTGCCGTTGGTTTGCACATGGGCGCGCAGCGCCAGCTTGTCGCCCGCTTTGAGGCGCATGTGGGCAGGCCAGTCTATGGCGCTGCCTTGCAGTATGAGTTTGAGCCGCTCGCCGCGCACTTCGGCCACGGCGTTGACCACTTGCCCATCAGTCAAACCCAAGGCTTTGGCTTGCGGGGCTTGCACAATCGGCGCACGCCCTTCCAACAGAACGGGGTTGGCTCGCCCGGCCATGGCCAAGGTTTCGGGCGTGTACAGCATGGCGGCGTGGCCTATTTAGGGAAAGCGCACCCAGTTGCGTTTGTCCGATGTGCTGTGTGCGCCATAAGCTGCAGCACTGGGCAAGGCTTGGCCGCCGGCCATGGCACGCAAGTCATCGGTGGTGGGAATGTGCAGCGTGGCACCGGCTGAAATGACATGCACGGTACCGCGCGGGAAGGCCTGCGGGTTGAGCGCTAAAAACGCCTTGCGCACCAGCGCCATAGCTGATCGACCATTGGTCATGCCGCTGGCAACGGTTTTACGAATGATTTTGTCCAGTGTCTCACCGCGCTGAACCACATAGCGACTGCGCGCTCCGCCCTCGGCAGGAGTGGCCATAGACATGTCGGCCTGCGCGGCGTTGGGTAGCGCGTCGATGGGCAGGGCATCACTGGGTAGGGTATCAACTTGGTTGCCCAGCAACACCTTCAAGGCGTCGTTGGCCAACACACTGACGCCTTGCGCTTGCGCACTGCAGCTCAGCGCCAGTAACAAAGCACCAGCCAGCGCCGCTGCGCCATGGCGCAAGGTGTGGGCGTGTGGTGGGGGTGAAGT
>JANREF010000324.1:12889-13992 GCA_030726195.1 Burkholderiaceae bacterium
CGCTTGGGTAACTCTCGGCTGTTGACCAACACCAAACGGTCGCCTTCGCGCAAACCGTTGTAGCTGCCACCACCGACCACGATGTCACCGCCTTCTTGGCTCAACAGCGCGAACTGGACGGGCTCACAAGCCATGAGGCTGTTGAGCGCTTGCACGCCCTGCGCGCTGGCTTGCAGCATGTGGTCTATCAGCGCTGGTGGCACGCTGGGCGGAATCAGGCCCAACTCTGGCACGGCCCAGCGCAAACGCAAGCTGTCGCGCCACACCACTTGAGATTGTCCGCGCTTGGTGAGCGTCATGTCTAGTTGCCACTCGGTCAGCTTGGCTGGCTGTGGGGCTGTGTTTGAAAAGCTTGCGTTGGCTGCAGCGCTGGGATAGTTGGGATCCACCGCTGGGCCAGTAGGCGCTGCGACGGTGCGCGCGGCCATGGGGGGCGCGGGGCGCAGCTGCTGGCGCAGTTGCCAGTCGCCCATGGCTTGTTCACTGCCGCCTTGCACCGCCTCTTGGTAAGCACTGAGCTGCATGGGCGTGTGCACGCTTTGGCGCCAACGCACGGCCTGCGCTTGGCTGGCTTGCTGCCACTGCGCACGCCACGCGGCCAACAACTCGACTGCGTAGTGCATGTCTTCACCGCGAATACCCGGTGCCAAGTCGGCCAACACGCTCACGTGCTGTGCCCAACGTGCATCGGGCGGTGCCGGGCAAGCGGGTGCGCCGGGCGCGGGTGGCGTGTCGGCCTGTTGTTGGTCGGTGGCAATGCGGGCGACAACGGTATTGCCATCGCCCTGCACATAGTTGAGCACACGCACGCCGCGCACTTGCATGCCATTGGTGACTTGCGTGTCTTCGTGTAAACGACCGTCTTGGTCCACCCACGCGGTGGACAACACGCGTGTGGGGCCCTTTAAAGCTTCATCGACCAAGGCTTGGCGAATAGCAGCCAGTTGGCGCTCGAAGGCGGCGTTTGCCGGTGACACTTGCGCGGATGCCTCGGGCGGATTGGGCTGGTTGGCTGCGCTGGCGTTGGCTGGGCTTGCTGGGGCTGCGCCAGGGCTGACCAGTAAACGCATGGCCTCCAGTTTGGCTCGCTGCTTGGCTTGTTG
>JANREF010000325.1 GCA_030726195.1 Burkholderiaceae bacterium
TATAAACAATACCGCGCTGCGCACGTTCCACATCGTAATTGCAGTTTTGCAGCAGTTTTTGGATGATGTTTTCGACATCTTCGCCCACATAACCGGCTTCGGTCAAGGTGGTGGCGTCGGCCATGACAAACGGCACGTTGAGCATACGAGCGAGCGTTTGCGCGAGCAATGTTTTGCCTGAACCGGTGGGGCCGATAAGCAAAATATTGCTTTTGGAGAGTTCGACATCATCTTTTTTGGAATCGAGCTTGTGCTGCAAACGCTTGTAGTGGTTGTACACCGCCACAGACAAAGCACGCTTGGCAGGCTCTTGGCCGATGACGTAGTTGTCAAGATTGGTTTTGATTTCGATGGGGGTGGGCAAATCGCCCTTGCCTTCGCGCACTGTGCTGGCAGGCAGTTCGTCTCGAATGATGTCATTGCACAAATCAATGCATTCATCGCAAATGAAAACCGAGGGGCCGGCAATCAGTTTTTTGACTTCGTGTTGGCTCTTACCGCAAAAAGAGCAATACAGCGTCTTTTCGCCAGAGGATGCTTTTTTATCGGCCATTCAGTAGGTACCGGTTGAGGATGGTCGAATGATACTCAAATCTGAAGAGGCTAGGCCCGAGCGCTCAGAGGTGGGTTTAGGAGTGAAACGCTGCTTCAAGGGCGCTTGGCAATCACGTCATCTACCAATCCATAGGCTTTGGCTTCTTCGGCTGTCAAGTAATAGTCGCGCTCGGTGTCTTGCTCGATACGCGACAACGGTTGACCCGTGGCCTCTGACAGCATCTGGTTCAGGCGTTCGCGTGTTTTGATGATTTCACGCGCTGCTATTTCAATTTCAGTGGCTTGGCCTTGTGTGCCGCCCAAAGGCTGGTGGATCATGACCTTGGAATTGGGCAAGCTAAAGCGTTTGCCTTTGGCGCCAGCTGCGAGCAAAAAAGCACCCATGCTGGCGGCCATGCCGGTGCACAGCGTGGAGACTTGCGGTTTGATGAAGTTCATCGTGTCAAAAATAGCCATGCCAGCGCTGACCGAACCGCCAGGAGAATTGATGTAGAGGGAAATGTCCTTGTCTGGGTTTTCGCTCTCGAGAAATAGCAACTGGGCCACCACCAAATTGGCCGTGTGGTCGTTGACGGGACCGACCAAGAAAATGACGCGCTCTCGCAATAAGCGGGAGTAAATGTCATAGGCGCGCTCTCCCCGGCCGCTTTGCTCGATCACCACGGGGACCATGCCCAAGGATTGGATATCTAATGCGCTCATGAATGTCTCCGGTTCAGGCCTCAGGCCTGGCTGCTCATCAATTCGTCAAAACTAACTTCTTTGACCTTGGGCTTGACCAAGGACAAGACATAGCTGGTGACATTGTTCTCAATCACAATGGCTTCAACCTCAGCCATGCGGCGGTTGTCACTGTAGTACCAGCGAATGACTTCAGCGGGTTTTTCGTAGCTGGCGGCGAGTTCTTCCACATGTGCCTTGATTTGATCTGGCGTGGCTTGCAGGTTGTGCATGCGCACAACTTCTGAAACCACCAAACCCATGCGCACACGACGCTCGGCCTGCGGGCGGAAAACTTCATCGGGGATAGGGGCTTTGTCGGCATCTTTGATGCCGCGTTGTTTGAGTTCTTCGCGGGCACCTTGGGCCATGCGGTCGAGCTCAGACTGCACGATGGAATTGGGCAGGTCGAGTTCAGCATGCGAAACCAAAGCATCCAGCGCGGCTTGCTTGTTGCGACCGAGCAAGCGGTATTTGACTTCTCGCTCGAGGTTTTTGCGAATATCGGCACGCAAAGCGTCGACGGTGGCATCTGCCACGCCCAGCGACTTGGCCAATTCATTGGTGACTTCGGGCAGATGTGTGGCTTCCAATTTTTTCAATGTCACCATGAAATCGGCGGTCTTTCCGGCAACTTCACGGCCTTGGTAATCCTCGGGGAAGCTGAGCGGGAAGGTTTTGCTTTCACCGATTTTCATGCCAACCACTGCTTCTTCAAATTCCTTGAGCATCTGGCCTTCGCCCACCACAAATTGGAAGTCTTCAGCGCGACCGCCATCAAACGGCTCGCCATCAATTTTGCCGACAAAGTCAACGGTCACGCGGTCGTCTTTGGCAACGGCAGCATCTAAGGCACGTTGTGCAAACGTGCGCTTTTGTTTGCGCAAAATTTCAACCGTTTTGTCAATGGCTTCATCGGTGACATGGGTCTGTAAAGTTTCCACCTCGGCTTGACCCAAATCTTTGATCACCACTTCGGGGTAGACCTCGAAGATGGCATCAAAGGCCATTTCAGTCTCTGAGGGCTGGTCTTTTTCGCTGATGCGCGGTTGTCCGGCGACACGCAATTTGGCTTCGTTGGCGGCCACGCTGAAAGCTTCACCGACTTTGTCGTTCATGACCTCGTAATGCACCGAATAGCCATAGCGCTGTGCAACGATATTCATGGGAACTTTGCCGGGGCGAAAGCCATCAACCTTGACTTGACGGGCAAGACGTTTGAGGCGGGTATTGACCTCGTTTTGAATGACGGAAGTCGGCAAAGTCAAGGTGATTTTGCGCTCTAATTTTTCTAGTGTTTCAACAGTAACGGCCATGAGGGCTTCTCCAAAATGAATCGACACGCGTCAGAAAGTGAACGCTTTGGTGCGCGGGGGGGGACTCGAACCCCCACACCATTGCTGGCGTCAGGACCTAAA